>DFCG01000103.1:0-15195 GCA_002367455.1 Acinetobacter sp. UBA3060
TTTATTTCAAACTCAGAAGAATAAAGATAAGTCCTAACATATGTAGAATCTGGCTAGGCGCAAAATACAGAAAAAACTTCCATCCCCCGGTCACAAAAGAATTGATACTTTTAGACACCGCATGTGCCGCAAGTCCAATCATGACAGCATAAATTAAAGTCAGGTTGTGAGGATTTCCTTGTATCACTACACCTGCTACAGCAGCATGCACTTCAAATAAAGAGGCTAAAAAAGTACCTAAAATTAAGCCGCTATCTCCCAGTAAAAGATTTGCGCCGTAAATCCCGGCCTGGATTAAGGTCAAACTGACCGCAATAATCACCGCTTCTTTGATACTGAACATTCGGCTATCAAATTCTTGTATTTCATTGATGGTCGTACTGTTATCCGCTTGGGGAGTTCGATAAATCAAGAATCCGGCTGCAATACATAAAATTCCGATCCCCACCAAACTCGGAATCAGCAGGAACTTGAACCACTCTACGCTCACTCCCAGAACAATCAGCAAGAGCTGTAATAAGGTGGCAATACAGGAGATCAATCCGGCGCCTGCATTTAATTTTGCACTGGCCCGCCCGGATCGGACTTGCATGCCCAAACTGGCAATCGTGGCCGTACTGGAGACAAATCCCGATGCTAAGGCAGATAAAATGAGAGCCTTATCATTGGATAGGATTCGTTTTGCCACATGTGCCATGGACTGCACAATCAAGATTAAAATGAGTAGTTTAAGGATGATATAGGGATTCAGTACGGCGCCCCACAAGGGCTTATTGGGCATGACCGGCAACGCAATCAATATCAAAGCCAATAAAAGTAAGCCATCTCTTAACTCATAGCTTTGGATCGTTTTTCCGGCAAATTGATGCAATGTCTGTTTGCCCATCAGGATAATCGTGAGTAGAACCGCCATCCCTGCAGCCAGTGGGATATTCCACACACAAATAGCGCCAATGATATAAGTCATCAAAAAAGCCAGTTCAGTGGTAGATCCAATATCTTGTTTTTGTTGAAACAGGCTATACACACAGAACAGGCTGACCGCTACAGCTCCTATCACCCCAATATAGAGATGCAAAGGGGTAAATTCAAAGAATGGTTTTATAGCTTATTAGATGCAATTTAGAAGTGAATGAATGAAACTCATCTAAAGATTAGAAAATATCAGTCTATTCACTCTGTTTAATTTCATTTAAATCATTCGTTAGAAAGGCGTCTGAGGTCACCCCACTATCAATGAATAACCTCAACATCCACGTAAATCTTAAAATTCTTCCCGCTGTAATTCATTCACCGTTTGCCCCTGCTTTGCAAACCACTGATCACGACGTTCAAACAAGCGTGGCGCCGCCTGATTCACTTGATCAATTAGAGCCTGTAAATCGGCATTGATCAAACGGCCATTTTTAACCACAATCTGTCCCGCCACCATCGTCATCACGACATCTTGGCCTTGAACTGCATGGACTAAATTGGTATGCAAATTAAATAATTTTCTATGATCAATCAAAGGCGTCATCCGCGGTGTATCCAGTTTCACCGCAATCAGGTCGGCCTGTTTGCCGACTTCCAATGAACCAATTTCATCTTGCATACCCAAGGCTTTAGCTCCTGTAATCGTAGCCATTTGACAGACTGACCAGGTATCCAGGGCAGCCGCATCTAAATTCGAAAACTTGGCCAATAATGATGCCGTTTTCATTTCTTCAAATAGATCCAGGTTATTGTTTTCTTTTTCTCCATCAGTACCCAGACCCACCGCAATGCCTTGGCGTAGCATTTCAACCACAGGGGCTGCACCGGAGGCCAATTTCATATTGGAAATCGGGTTATGGGCGACACCGACCGCATGTTGCCTTAAAATCTGAATTTCATTTGCATCTGCCCAGACGCAATGTGCCAACAGGGTTTTAGGCAGATCTAGCAAGCCTAGCTTTTGCAGACTTTCAATCGGGCGAATGCCTGAACGGCGCAGGTTTTCCTGTACATCAAATTGGCTTTCATTGCTATGAGTATGAAAACCGGTTTGATAATCCTGACAAAGTTTCTCAATACGGCTTAATGCTGAAGCTTCAGCATAAAACAGGTGCTCTAAACCTACCCAAACCTGAATACGTCCATTCGCCTGCTGATGCCAACGGTTGATTAAAGCCTCATTACTTTTTAAGGTTTCAAAATAATTGTGATCCGGATGCTCTGCGACATAGGGTACGAGAACGGCACGAATTCCCAATGCTTGCGCAGCTTCAGCACTTCCATCCATATAACGCCACATATCAACGATGGTGGTCGTTCCCGACAATAGTGCCTCAGCATAACATAAATAGGAGGCGATTTTCGCATCCTCTGGTGTCAACACCCGGTGCATCGGGTCAATATACTGCTGTAACCAATCCCAAACCGGTAATCCTTCAGCCGTACCACGCAATAAACCGGAATGACAATGGGTATTGATCAAGCCCGGCATCAGGATCGTTTGTGGGTAATCCTCAATGAGCACCTCTGGATAGCATTGGGTTAACTCAATGTACCCACTGCTTTTATTTTGTCACCATCAATCAGTATCGCGCCATTTTTAATACATTCATTCTGCGTGTTCATGGTAAGGACATAGGAAGCTGTTAAAATTTTCATGATTTATACTCAAATCTATTCTATTTATGATGAATGGCTGCGGTTATGGCACGAAGGTTTTGCCTAAAGAAGATGGCAAATTCATTTTGAGTACTTTTTTATTCCGTGAAATCATGACCAGTACCACAATGGTGGCTATATAGGGCAATGCGGCAAGCAGCTCGTTCGGCACCTTGATTCCAAGCACCTGGGCGTGAAATTGCAAAATGGTTACGCCCCCAAACAGGTAAGCGCCGAGCATTAAACGTGTTGGTTTCCACACCGCAAATACTACCAGTGCAATGGCAATCCAGCCGCGGCCTGCCACCATATTTTCAATCCACATCGGGGTATATACGGTCGATAAAAATGCTCCGCCAACCCCTGCCATCAAACCGCCAAATAGCACTGCGCCATAACGAATCGCCAACACGTGATAACCCATGGCATGCGCACTTTCCGGTGATTCTCCGACTGCTTTAAGCAATAAGCCCAAACGGGTTTTGGCCAAGACAAACCACACCAGAAAGAAGACCAAGATTGACAGATAAACCACATAGTTTTGCTGGAACAAAATCGGACCCAATACTGGAATATCCGCTAATAGTGGAATATTAAAATTAGCCAGACCCGGTAAAGCCATACTGACGTAGTTCTGTCCCAAAAATGCAGAGATACCGAGTCCAAAAATGGTTAAAGCCAAACCGCACGCGGATTGATTGGTACTTAAAGACAAGGTAAAAAAGGCAAAAATCAGGGCCATCAGCATGCCTGCCAGACCACCCATCAATAAGGCACTTAATACACTGGCATCATATTGCGCAGCAAAAGCAAAACCTGCAATTGCACCGACCAGCATCATCCCTTCTACTCCAAGATTAATCACACCTGTCCGCTGTGTGACCAATTCCCCCAGACCTGCGAAAATCAGTGGTGTTGCTGCTGCAACAGTACCTGCAAGAATTGCAGTTATTTCTAAAGCCATATCATGCTTCCTTTTGCTGTAGACAACATTGGGTTAGAGGGTGGTTGCTGTGGACTGAGGGACCGGTGGCACCATTTTTTTGCTAAACCGGTAACGGTTTTCAATTAATGCATCGGAAGCCAACAGGAAAAATAACAGCAGGCCCTGGAAAATACCGGTAATCGCGACCGGAAGCTGCAACTGCATTTGTGCCATTTCGCCGCCCAGATAAATCAGCGCCATAAAACAGCCTGACAGCACAATACCGATGGGGTTTAAACGCCCTAGATAGGCCACGATAATCGCTGCATAGCCATAACCTGGGGACAGGTTCGGATTCAGCTGACCAATAGGTCCAGCCACTTCACAGATTCCGGCAATACCTGCCATCATCCCGGAAATCACCAGACTCATCCAGATCGCTTTGGAGGAAGAAAAACCTGCGTATTTGGCAGCTAAAGGTGCCTGACCGCTGACTTCCAGTTTATAGGCCGTCAGACTTTTACGCATAAAAACCCAGAACAGAAGGACTGCAAAAAAAGTGATAAAAATAGAGGTATTAATGCGTGTGCCTTCTACAATAAATGGCAGCGTCGCACTCTCACTAAAAACCACCGATTGAGGGAAGTTCATCCCTTCCGGATCACGCCAGGGACCATTGACTAGGTACAGCAACACACATACTGCGACATAATTCATCATCAGGGTGGTCAGGGTTTCTTCAGCATTAAAATGGGTTTTCAGTAAGGCAGGAATTGCACCCCAGAGTGCCCCACCAAGTGCGCCCATAACGATCATTAACGGGAGAATCCAGCAGCCGATGTGATCATGAAATAAAATCGCAATACCACCGCCAAAAATCGCGCCCATGGTGAGCTGACCTTCAGCACCGATATTGAATAATTTCGCCCGGAATCCGACCGCCAGTCCCAAGGCAATCAGAATCAGAGGCCCGGCTTTCACTGCCAGTTCACTCCAGCCATAAGACGACGTCAGCGGTTCAATAAAGAAGATGTACATGGCTTGCGCGGGATTAATCCCCAACATTAAAAACAGAATACTACCGACAATCAGCATGGCTAGCAGCGCAATGAGCGGTGAAAGCCACTTCATGATTTGAGAGGGATGTTCACGCGGTTCCAGTAAATGCATGTCGCTCTCCTCTCAACCTGTATATTTGTTTTTTTGTTATATTAAGCATGAGCTTGCTGCTCCTCTACTATGATCGCAGTGTCATGGCCTGGAATGCCTGACATCAAGATTCCAACATTTTCAGTATTGGTTTCATGAGTAGGTATCGCTGGAGATAGTTCACCATTGGCCAACACGCAGAGACGATCACTGATTTCAAACAGCTCTTCTAATTCTTCTGAAATCACCAAAATGGCAACACCTTGTCGAGAGAGATCAATCAGGGTTTGCCGGATAAACATGGACGCGCCCACATCAACGCCCCAGGTCGGTTGAGCCACAATCAGGAATTTCGGGTTTTGCAAAATTTCCCGGCCGACAATAAATTTTTGTAGATTTCCACCGGACAAGGAACGTGCTTCTGCCTCTGGGCCACTGGCTTTCACCCCGAATTTTTCAATACAGTGCTCGGCAAAAAGCTTACATTGTGCAAACTTGATTAATCCCCATTGCGTCAGGTTCTGCCGAAATGCGGTCAGCAAGGCATTCTGGGACAGTGTCATGTTCGGGACTGCTCCTCGGCCCAGACGTTCTTCAGGGACAAAGCCCAGGCCCAAATCACGCCGTTGTCCAGAACTGAATCGGGAAATATCGATTTGATCCAGAACCATCCGGCCATGTTTCAGGCTATTTTCACCCGACAATAAAGACAGTAATTCTGCTTGCCCATTGCCAGAAATCCCGGAAATTCCTACAATTTCACCGGCAAAAATATTTAAATTGATATTTTTCAGCGACACACCAAATGGGTCGTCGGACTGGTAATTGAGATTCTCAACCTGGAATAATATCTGTTTTTCACCTGTATATTCAGGGCTTACATAGGTCGGTAAATCACGGCCAATCATTAAGCGTGCTAAATCACTAGTACTGTTGTCTTTGGGATTAACATTTCCGGTGACACGGCCATTGCGTAAGATGGTCGCTTCATCACAGAGTTCTTTGATCTCGTGTAATTTATGACTGATATATAAAATTGAAACGCCTTGGGAGGCCAATAACCGTAAAGTTTTAAACAGTTGCCGTACCGCTTGTGGTGTCAATACTGAAGTCGGTTCATCTAAAATGATTAAAGCGGGATTTTGCAAAAGGCAGCGAATAATTTCGACACGTTGCCGCTCACCTACCGATAAAGAATGTACTTCGCGGCGTGGATCAATCGGTAAACCATATTGTTCTGAAACTTCAATAATTTTTTGGCTCAGGACTTTTAAATGAATCTTTTCATCCAGTCCCAGCAAAATATTTTCCACTACGGTCAAGGTTTCAAATAAAGAGAAATGCTGATAGACCATGCCAATCCCGAGTTTTCTTGCCATCGACGGGTTATCAATATGAACTTCTTTACCGTTCCAGAGGATTTGTCCTTGATTGGCCTTGGTTGCCCCATAAATGATTTTCATCAGGGTACTTTTGCCAGCACCATTTTCACCCAAAATGGCATGAATTTGCCCAGGTTGAACGGTTAAATGTATCTGGTCATTCGCTTTCAATGAATTGTAACTTTTACAGATATTGATGAGCTGTAAACGCGGTACACCTGAAGAAGAACGTGCGTTCAACTCTTGCGCATGAGCAGATCTATCGTCTTGAGAGGTCATCATCAGTGCCCTATTCAATGCTGTGACAGTGCGGCATCCATCTGAAGCGTGCAGGCATTCAGATGGATGCGGGAAAGTACATCAAAGTATTTAAAGTTTTTTGAATTGCAAAATGACAAAGCTTTATTTCGGTAATGAACCCTCTACGCCCTTCACGTAGTAATTCATTTTGCTTAGTGCCGCATCATCTAGGCGCTTGCCCTTTGCCAAGACCAATGTGCCATCCTGTTTATGAATCGGGCCGGTAAATGGATGCAGTGTGCCTTTTAAAATGCCATCACGTACGCTGAGCGCTTTTGCTTTAGAGGCTGCCGACACNNGCAAGATGCGCTTTAGGGCCAAATTTGCTCATGTCAGAATCCCAGCCAAAAGCAAAGACACCTTTTTGTTCAGCCGCCTGTACCACTGCTGGAGAATCGGTATTTTGCATCAGCACATCTGCGCCTTGAGCAATCAAAGCCAAGGCTGCATCACGTTCTTTGCCCGGGTTAAACCATGAATTCACCCAAATGACTTTGGTTTTAATTTTTGGATTTACACTTTGTGCACCGAGGGTATAGGCATTGATATTACGGATAACTTCAGGAATCGGAAAAGACGCAACTACACCCAAAACATTATTTTTGGTTTTTTGCCCTGCGACCACACCCAGCATATAAGCACCTTCATAGGTACGGACATCGTAGACCCCTAAGTTTTTGCCCTGCTTATAACCGGTTGCATGCATAAATACTGTATTGGGAAATTGCTTGGATACTTTCTCCATTGCATTCATATAACCAAACGAAGTCGCAAAAATGACTTTATTGCCTTGTTGTGCCAGGTTGCGGATCACACGTTCGGCATCTGCTGTTTCAGGGACATTTTCGATATAAGAGGTTTTATATTTTCCTGCGAGGGTTTTTTCAGCCTTAATCCGGCCTTGATCATGAGAATAAGTCCAGCCATGGTCGCTGGTTGGACCAATATAAACAAACGCGGCTTTATCTTGGGCCTGAACATTCGCGACAGCGGCCATGCTCATTACACCGCTTGCCATTAACACCCCTACCAATTTTTTCAATCCGGTTTTCAAGCTATTTTTTTCTTTCATTCTATTCTGCTCTTGGTTGTTCTGTGTCATACAACACATGCTTTAAAATGACTTCACTCAAATGCGCTCAGTCTGTCCAATATATAATTAGCAATAAGCATTCCAGTTTTTATAAAAAATAATAAAAAAAGGTTTTTAAAAAGATATTTTTGTTTTTTATTTAATAAGAGCGTACTGTTATTAAATTTATAAATAATAATTTTATAATTGACCCTAAAATTTAATTTGATGGAAGGATTTTTTTATTTTTGCTTATAAGTGGTGAGATAAAATAAAATGCCTTAAATTTGTGCATTCCTTTTTTAATTGGAGCTTCATATTTTTCATGAGCAAAGATAAATGTAGATGATAGAATCAGGTATTGAGACTCATTGAGGGAATGGGATTTTTTTAGATATAAATCATTAATATTTAAATATATTAATAGTTTTTTTATAGTTAGGTTTAGCTTGTAATACGCCGAAAGGATGATGTTCTGTAGATATTTTTATTTTCTCTCCTCATTGAAGGAGGTTGGAAATCTCTAATCGGAGCTTGCCTGGATTGATTTATTTAATTTCCAAATTTTGAAAATATTAATCAATTTTAATTAAGAAATAAGGACATATAAATAATATTTTGATCATTCAAAAATAATATAAATAAAAACCACTATATTGAAATATAGGGTTTCTATTTAAAATTTAATCCATATTTTTAAATTTTAAAATATATTAGACAATATAACGTTTACTTAATCCCCACTCGGCTAAGATTCGACGATAGGTCGTTGAAGAGCGATCTGCTTCAAAATGCGCTTCCATAGAAATATCGAGCGGTAATTCTTCAGGTTTTTGGCTTTCTACCATGTCCTGATCTTCGGCAAAAATTTGTGCATTGAAGTCATATACCGCCTGTAAATCTCCTGTGGTATCGAAGTTGCGTGTCAGTGGTACAAATAAACGGGTTTTATTGTGTGAGACCGGACAACAGGCATTGAGAATTTTTAATTGTCCCTGTTCTGGGAAATGTACAGTTAGCACCGCAGAAAACGGTGGATAGACATCAAATACACGTTTCCACAAAAAGCCTTCCGGTGCCAGATCTTGCATACCATGTGGATAGTTGCTGACACTGCTGACATATTCGGTATGCAGGCCGTAATTTGTACGTTCTGTCGTGTATTTGGGTACAACCTGATTTTCAGGATCTGCGAAAGAACCCTGATGAACCCAGGCAAAATGTGCAACATCAATAAAGCCTTCCAGTTGACGGCCACTCGAACCGGCAATATCCACAAACGGCGGTAAAATTGCCTGATGATCTGGCATCTCCCAGGTATCTAAAACAGGAAAATTGGCTTTTGCTTCGTCACGGCCAAAAATACTGGTCCAGATCAAGCCATATTTTTGCACTACTGGAAATTTGGTCAGAGAAAAGCGCTCAGAAATGTTGGTCAGCTCGGGTTGTGCAGGAATTTTGATACATTTTCCCTGGCCATTGTAGTGTAAGCCATGATAAGGACAGACCAGATTTTCACCCGAAACCCAGCCTTTGGTTAAGGGTACGCCCCGGTGTGGACAGAGATCACGAACCAGGTGAATTGCACCACTGTCTGTTTTATACAGTGCAAGTTTGACATCAAGCAGGGTTACTTGTTGCGGTTGGGTAGAAACGTCCTGAATCCGTGCAACCGGATACCAGTGACGAGCCAGAATGTCCCAGTCCTGATCATCAAACTGGCTATAGCAGGGTTTGTTGAATAAATTGATGACTGGAATGGCGTTCATATCAAACCTATATTCTTACTGTGGATGGTCTCTTTTTACAGGCCTTGAACAGTACAGAACTGTGCAATTTTGGCTTTGCTTATGATTGAAATTACTTAATTTATTGTCATTCTGTCTATTAGAATGATTCGTACTATTCATTCTTAAAATTAGAACACATCAACCATGTACAAATGTACTTGCCGAATAAAGCTGCCTTCTTTGGCATAAAACTCGCATAAACACGTTTATCTCAAATATTGATATAAATAAACGGTGGTACTTGCTTGACTAAATTGATGAATACGCCTTTTTCCCGATTTTCAGAATATTTTATCGCGGTGGCGAAAACGGGAAGTTTACGCAAGGCCGCAGATCAATTATTCATTTCCGTGTCTGCAGTACATCGGCAAATTGCTCTGGCTGAAGAAGAACTGGGAATTATGTTATTTGAGCGCTTGCCCAATGGTTTAAAACTGACACTGGCGGGCGAATTACTCTATGCCGATGTTATAAAATGGCAAAAAGAATTCCAGCAAACCCGGATTCGCTTTGATGAAATTCAGGGGCTTACGCGTGGGACCATCGAATTTGGTTTAATTTCTGCCTTAAATGATGGTTTTGTCATGCAGTCCGTGCAATATATGTATGAAAATTATCCCTGGATTAATTTTAATATCCGGGTCGCAGACAGTGAAATCGTAGCCAAAAAAGTGATTGAGGCAGATCTGGATTTTGGCCTGATCCTGAATCCGAAATCCCATCAACATATTGAAGTCCTCCATTTTCTGGAACTACCTTTAGGTTTTGTGATGGGTAAATCACACCCTCTTGCTCAAGCAGAAAAGATTTATTTTTCAGATACCTTGAATGACAACCATTTTATTCCGGCCGAACCCCTGATTATTCATGATTATGTACAGGCATTGTATAAACATCATCAATTTATACCTGTACGTAAAACGGAATCGAATGATATCCGTCTGATGAATACTCTCATTAAGGCAAATACCGGGATTGGAATTTTTAGTTATCTCGATGTTTTACCGTATGTCGAGCGAGATGAAGTGGTCTTTAAACCTATCTCTGAAAAAGGGCTGCATCCGCTGACCATTGCCCTCTGTGTGGCGCCTAAACGCCAGATTTCACGCGTTTCCCAGTTGATGATCAAACATATTATTGAACAAATGGAAGCCTTAAAAGCAAGGTGCAGCAACTGTAGTATTTTCATACCTAAATAACAAAAACCGCGATAACTAAAATCGCGGCTTTTATTTAATATTAATGATGAAATTAACTGTTTTTAATCCAATGGATTACCCACAATATTGCTAATAATGCCTTTCATAATATGTGGGCCTTGCTCTTTCCGCAGGTCTGCATACCAGTCTTTGGTAATTTGTTCATCTTTCATATGCGTGACATCACAACGCTTACGTGCACGTAGCAGCAATTCATTGGCGCGTTCATTGCGTTTATTCTGATAACGTTTCAGGGCATCTTCCAGACCTAGCGTATTAATTTGTAAGGCACGTGCGAGATAGACCGCATCTTCCATTGCCTGGCAACCTCCCTGTCCGATATCCGGTGTGGTGCTATGTGCCGCATCCCCTAAAATTACCACACGGCCCTTATAGAACTGGGTAAAAGGCTCAATATCATGGATTTCGACACGATTGGTTTTCTGCTCATCAATGCTGTCAATTAAGCGCTGAACCTGTGGGCACCAGCCAGAAAAATACTGTTTTAACAGGGTCTTATATTCCGAACGCTGATTTTCCAGACCTGCGGGCAATGGCACATCAAAGAAGAAATAAAAGCGATGCTCTGCCACAGGCATCAGTGAAGCACGTTTGCCTTCACCGACAAACGTGGTCCACTGCTGTGCAGGCGCTAAATCTTCAGAGATCTCAACCAGTCCGTTCCAGTTCACATAACCGGCATAACGGCGTTCAACCTGTTTGCCCAATACATACTGACGCGTCATGGAATGGGTACCATCTGCGCCAATCAATAATGCTGCAGAGGCAGTGCTGCCATCCTGAAAACCGATTTCGACGTGTTGCCCCTTATCCTCAATAGACACCATTTTTTTACCGAGCTGAATATCCTGCCGGCCAAACGCATCCATTAACATATTTTGTAATTCAGCACGCGATACCGGATATGGACGTTGACCGACTTCTTCAATTAACGGCGCCAAACTAAACTGCGTCATGACCTCGCCATTCAAACCATCGATATAGGCTAAGTCATTCATCTGGCCACCTAACTTTGCTACCTGTTCAGTTAAGCCCAGATAGTTCAAACACTTCACCCCGTTTGACCACAAGGAAATTGCAGCACCGACAGGTAAAATCTGTTCTGCCTGCTCATAGATGGTGACCCGATGTCCGAACTTTTTTAGTGCAATTCCTGTGGTTAATCCGCCCATGCCTGCCCCAATAATTGCAATCTCCATCTATTCCTCCTGGCTATTTCATCTTCATTGCCAGCTAAAATGCTAAAAACGTGCCATCCTGAAAAAAATGCACTAAAAAAATAGCAAGAGTTGGCACACGCTGTGCTTTTAAATTCCTTCAATGTCCTGTTTTTATAAAGGCAGAAGACCTAAATTTGTATTTATAAAAGTGCATATTCATGTGACGTATACCAATGATGGAAATTTAAGATGGCGACCTTATTAGCTCCAATTTTTGATCTGCCTGCTCCAGTACAGCAGTTAACTAACCTTGCAGATGCCCGAATTGGCGCAGAAATTCTTGAATGTTCAGATGAGTTTTTTGCTGAAGCAAAACGCATGTTGCAATTTGAGGCACCGGTCTTTATCGAAGACAAGTTTGATGAGCATGGCAAATGGATGGATGGCTGGGAAACCCGTCGCAAGCGCCACACGGGCTATGATTGGGCCATCATTAAACTTGCTGTTGCAGGTCAAATACAGGCACTGGATATTGATACGACTTTTTTTAGCGGTAATTATCCGGCCTCTGCTGCTGTGCAAGCATGTTATGCGCCAGATGGAAATCTTGATCAGGCAGAATGGATCAGCATTATAGAAAATAATGTCTTGGGCCCCAGCCAGCATCATATTGTTCAGATTTCAGCAAAGCAGATATTTACCCATGTCCGTTTGAATATTTATCCTGACGGTGGGATTGCACGTTTTAAGGTCTATGGTCAGGTAAAAATCAATCTGCAAGATAGTGATCAAATGCTAGATGTTTTGGCACTAGAACATGGTGGCCGTGTCGTTGCCTATAGCGATGCGCATTTTGGACATCCACGCAATCTGATTAATCCGGGACGTGGCATTAACATGGGCGATGGCTGGGAAACCAAACGGCGTCGTGCTCCAGGATTTGACTGGTGCATTTTGGCTTTAGGCGCCAGTGCCCGAATCGAGAAAATTGAAATTGATACCGCCCATTTTAAGGGAAATTTCCCTGCAGAGGTTTCTATTCAAGCCATCTATGTTGAGGATGCAACCGATGAGCAACTCATTCCACAAAGCATGTTCTGGCCTTTTTTGTTAGCAGCCCAACCTATGCAAATGGATCATATTCATCATTACATCAATGAAATTTTACAACACGAAAAAATTTCCCATATTCGTGTCAACATGATTCCGGACGGTGGCATCAGCCGGATTCGTCTCTGGGGAAAATTGGCTTGAGTGATCAATGATATGTCTATGCAAAGTATAAAAATACAGCCTTTAAGCACTGAAAGTTTTCTGCCTTTTGGAGAAGTCATTGCCTGTCAGGGTAATCATTATTTTCATATCAATGAGCAGCAGACTGAGCGTTATCATGCCCTGGCTGAAGTAGAAAGTGACACCAAGGTCGGACTGAGTATTTTTAGAAATATGCAAGCTACGGCAATTCCTTTTCAAATCTCAATGCTGGAAAGGCATCCTCTAGGATCACAGGCTTTTATTCCGATGCACGGCCAGCAATTTTTAATCGTTGTAGCGCCTGAACTTGATTATACACAGCCCGATATTAGTCAGATTCAGGTATTTATCAGTGATGGTTCTCAAGGGATAAATTATCGTGCCGGAACCTGGCATCATCCATTATTGACCCTTGAAGCACCCAGCGAGTTTGTCGTAGTGGATCGTATAGGTAGCGGATCAAATTGTGATGTTCATCCTTTTCCTGAAAACATCCAGATCGTATTTTAAACGCATTAAAAAAAGCCCTTTTATCAGGGCTTTTAACTTATTTCTTCATCACTTTGCCTAGAAGTGATATTTCACTAAAGCACTGACATTATTTTCATCGGCATTTGGGATACCGAATTTGTTGTTCCAGATAGAATGTTCAATCCCCAGATATAAATTGGTGTCTGGAGAAATGTGTTTACCGACATTCCATTTCCATTGGGTGGTCCAGTTCATCTCGCTGTCATGAGTATCTTCTTCTGTAGACCAGTCCAAGAAGCCATCCACCAGAAATTCTTCAGTTCCCAGTTTAATTGGCACGCCGTAGGTCAGTGTCAACTGGTAATCATCATCAATATTCTCATTATTCACGCGATAAAGATTAATGCTAGCATAGCGGAAATAGGGAATTTCCAGATCGAAACCTACGCCGTAGAGGAAGTTATCAAAACCTTCTCCACCTTCCCAGGTCGTTGAGACCAGTACATCTTTAACCGGGCCAAAGGCAAGTTTCTGGCCTGATACTTCTCCCAAGCTTAAACGTGGTGAAAATTCAAAATAACTGGATTTAAAGTCATCTGCGCCGCGCATACGGTCAATGAAGAAGAAGACATCTGCATATTTTATTTTTGCCGTATATTCAAAGGTCGCAGTCGCCTGTTTCTCATCGACCACCTCATAGTTTTCTCCATAAAGTCCGGTGACACTGAAGTCTTGCCAGATCGGTTTTGCCTGTGCGGATGCCGCACCCAATACAAGTAATGTTGCAGCAGTAAGTTGAGTGAATTTCATAAATAAGGGTCCCCAGTGGAATGAAAAAATCACATTCTGAATTAAGCAAAAACAAAGCCAACATTTTTAATTTTTGATAAAAAAAACAGCCCATTTTCCTGGACTGTTTTCATTCTGGTTTAAATTTTCTAATGTGGAAGCTTTGCCACAATTTCTGTAGTTGCTGTACTTTTATTTTTAAATAAGGTCAGATGATTGAACAACAGGTTGAGTAAAATGGCCATTAAGCAGGTTGAGCTAATCCCCGAATGAAACAAGGTTTGCACCCATTTTGGAAAGTTGGCATAAAAGGAATGATCAATAATGGGAATCATGCCAGCTGCAATAGCCGTCGCAACAATGATAAGATTTTTTTGCTCGTTATAATCAATTTTAGCCAAGGTACGAATCCCGCTTGCAGCGACTGTTCCAAAAAGTACCAGACCTGCACCACCTAATACCGGTACAGGAATGGCAGCAATCAAACGTCCCATAATTGGCAGTAAACCCAACACGACTAAAATCATGCCCCCAGCTGCGACCACAAAGCGGCTTTTAATTCCGGTAATCGCCACCAAGCCGACATTTTGCGCAAAAGCACTTTGCATGAATGACCCAAAAACAGGCGCCATCGCACTCGATAACATATCGGCACGCAAGCCATTCGAGATACGATCCGCATCCACTTTGGTACCTACAATCTCACCCACTGCAATGATATCTGCTGTGGTTTCGGTTATAATCACGAGAGTAACGATGAGCATGGAAATAATGGCTGTGAGCTCAAAAGTCGGTAGTCCAAAGGCGAAGAAGCTAGGTACCTGAATCCATGTCCCAGTCGCAACTTTAGAGAAATCACCAAAACCGAATAAATAGGCCAGTACTGAACCTAAAACAATTGCTAGAAGAATAGACAAGCGACGGATAGCGGCCTGTCGGCTCAAATTCAGGCAAATTACTAAAGCCAAGGTCATCAATGCCAGACCAATATTCTCGACACTTCCCCATTCTGGTGCCTTGGGATTGCCGCCCATCATCCAGCGGACTGC
>DFCG01000103.1:15363-15606 GCA_002367455.1 Acinetobacter sp. UBA3060
AAAGGAATATGAAAATGCTGGAATGCATCTTTCACATAAAAATGAATAACTGCTTTAGGAAAAAAAGTTTCTAAACCCAAACCTTCAAAATAAGCAGATGTAAAAAACTCAAGACTATAGATACCTGTTTTTAAATCGACTATGCCAAAATCACTGACGCGGCCGTCTGTATTGGTTTTTGTCTCAGCAAGCAAGCGACCGTCTTCAGCAAAAAGTCGTACCACCACGTCTGTCGCAGGTTTT
>DFCG01000181.1:0-10113 GCA_002367455.1 Acinetobacter sp. UBA3060
CATCCGCAATTTGGCTTTGCCAAGCACAAGGGTTATCCGACCAAGGCACATTTTGAAGCGATTGCCTTACATGGCGTGATTGATGAACATCGTCGCAGTTTTGGGCCGGTGAAAAAAGTGATTGCAGCATTACAGCAGGGTATGGAACTTTAAGTTTTATTTAAAGTATCTAAGTATTTAATATTTTTATATAAAATGCAGACAAATTTAAAGCGGCTTAAAAGCCGCTTTATTCTTCGCACAAAAATTAACGATTAAAGTTATTTTGTGTCTGGCTATCGTCTTCATAAGAAGGTTGGTAATCTTGATCGATATGTTGAAGATGTTCATGCATTGCACGTTCATGCTGAATACGCTGGTAAATCTCTTCACGGTGCACAGAGACTTCTTTCGGAGCATTTACCCCGATACGAACCTGGTTACCTTTTACACCAAGCACAGTCACACTGACTTGATCACCAATCATTAAAGTTTCCCCGACGCGTCGAGTCAGAATCAGCATGTTTTTCTCCTTGCAAAATGCAAAACCTGCAATCTATTGAATGTAAAACAAAAAGCACAACCAAAAATTACAAAATAAGATCTGGATAGAAATTCTGTCATCTGGGTGAAAGATTTTAATCTATCTCAGCTGGTTAAAAATCCTCAGGCTTAATATAACAGAGCCACTATAAAAAAAACTATAGTGGCTCTGCATTTTTGTAGACTTTTATAAAATACTGTCAAACAATGACAATATTCTATCTTAACGCTTAAGCACGTGCGCTAGATTCGCCTTGTTCACGGTCTAAACCGAATGCGGTATGCAATGAACGAACCGCAAGTTCAAGATAATTTTCTTCAATGATCACAGAAATCTTGATTTCAGACGTCGAGATCATCAGGATGTTAATACCTTCATCTGCCAATGCTGTAAACATTTTGCTCGCTACACCGGCATGTGAACGCATACCGACACCTACGATCGATACTTTTACGATATCTGAACGGGTCGCAACTTCACGTGCACCAATTTCTTGAGCAGTTGCTTCAAGAATAGCTTTGGCTTTATTTAATTCGCCACGGTTCACAGTAAAAGTGAAATCAGTTGTACCATCTTCTTCAACGTTCTGGATAATCATATCCACTTCAACATTGGCATCACCAATCGGGCACAAAATTTTAGAAGCAATACCCGGTTCGTCAGGCACGCCTAAAATTGTTAATTTTGCTTCGTCACGGTTAAATGCGATACCGGAGATAATTGGCTGTTCCATATTGTCTTCCAATTCAGTAGTAATAAGTGTACCAACGTTTTGCTTAAACTCTTCGTCGAATGCGCCATCGTTGTCATTGTCGAAACTTGATAATACGCGTAAAGGCACCTGGTATTTACCAGCAAATTCAACTGAACGAATTTGCAGGACTTTAGAACCGAGTGACGCCATCTCAAGCATTTCTTCAAATGAAATACGATCAACTTTTTTTGCTTTTGGTGCAACACGTGGATCGGTGGTATATACACCGTCAACGTCGGTATAAATCTGGCATTCATCTGCTTTGAGTGCGGCAGCAATTGCAACACCTGAAGTATCAGAACCGCCACGCCCTAAAGTGGTGGTATTGCCATGTTCATCAAAACCCTGGAAACCGGCAACGACAAGTACGCGGCCTGCATCCAGATTTGAGTTCAGGACTTCAGTATCAATGGATTCGATACGTGCCTTATTGAATGAGCTGTCGGTTTTCATGCCAACCTGGCGACCTGTTAGTGATTTTGCTTCAACTCCAATTGAGTTCAGCGCCATTGCTAACATAGAAATCGTAACCTGTTCACCCGTAGATACCATTTGGTCTAGTTCACGTGGGTCAGGGGTTTCGGTAATGGCCTTCGCTAAAGCAAGTAGACGATTGGTTTCGCCACTCATTGCTGATACCACTACCACTACCTTGTGGCCGTGGTCATGCCAGCGCTTTACACGACGAGCAACATTTAAAATGCGCTCGGGAGTACCCATAGAGGTACCGCCATATTTTTGAACGATTAATGCCATAGTTGTTCCATATAAGCCATGACCCTGATGTACCTATCAGGGTCAGTTACACAAAATTGAAGTTTTATTTTGCTGCAAGCCAGGCAGTTAAATCTGCCATCACTGGAGCAAACTTCTCGTTAAGTGGCGCGCCACCTTGTGCCAAGTCAGGTTTACCACCACCTTTACCACCTAGCTCATTCGCTAAATGTTTGATGATGTCACCTGCTTTAATAGAAGCAGTAAAGTCTTTTGCCACAGATGCGATCAAGCTCACCTTGTCACCCTCTACACCTGCCAGAACAATCACTGCATTTTCTAATTTTGATTTCACACCGTCGTGCAGGTTGCGAAGTGCTTTCGCATCCATGTTTTCAACAGTTGTAATCAAGGTTGCACGACCTGCAATGCTTTGAACTTGGCTTAGAAGTTCACCGGCTTGCAGGCTAGCAAGTTTTTGATTGAGTTGTTCGATCTGTTTCTGCAAGCTCGATGCAGTATCAACCAGTGCTTCAACTTTTTCTAAAGTCTGGTCTTTTTGTGCTTTGAGCAAACCGTTAATCGTATTGATATCGCGATCGGCTTTTTGCGCAACTTCAACTGCTTTAGTGCCTGTTACTGCTTCAATACGACGTACACCGGCTGCCACACCACCTTCAGAGGTGATTTTGAACAGACCGATATCACCGGTACGTTTTACGTGAATACCACCGCAAAGTTCGATTGAGAAGTTTTTCTCTTCAATCACTGAACCCATAGACAGTACACGTACTTCGTCACCGTATTTCTCGCCAAACAGCATCATCGCGCCTTTAGCTTTCGCAGACTCGATATCCAGAAGTTCAGTAGACACCGCAGTATTGGCAATCACTTCAGCATTGACCAAACGTTCAATTTCTTGCAGCTGTTCAAAGCTTACAGGTTGGTCATTGGCAAAGTCAAAACGTAACACATCAGATGCAACCAATGAACCTTTTTGCTGTACATGTGAACCTAAAATTTGACGTAACGCAGCATGTAGCAGGTGAGTCGCAGAGTGGTTGCGCGCAGTTGCTGCACGAATATCTGCTTTTACTGTTGCTTCTACATTTTGAGTAACTTTCAAGTTACCCATCGTCACGATACCTTGGTGTACAAATGCGCCACCAGATTTTTTGGTATCTTGAACTTCGAAAATACCAGTATCGTTTTTGAAGAGTCCTGTATCACCGATTTGACCGCCGCTTTCTGCGTAGAAAGGTGTTTGGTTGAGTACGATCAGTGCTTCATCGCCTTCAAACACTTCATCAACTTGCTCGCCATCTTTGTAGATTGCGATGATTTGACCTTCACCTGCAGTTGCGTCATAACCATCAAACTGAGTTTCGCCTTCAACTTTAACTACGCTGTTGTAGTCGATCGCGAATTTACCTGCATCACGTGCGCGTTGACGCTGTGCAGCCATTTCAGTTTCGAAACCAGCTTCATCAATGGTTAAGTCACGTTCACGTGCGATGTCAGCAGTCAAGTCAGTCGGGAAACCATAAGTGTCGTAAAGTTTAAATACCACTTCGCCCGGAATCACAGAACCTTTTAATTGTGCCAATTCGCCTTCAAGCAATTTCAAACCTTGCTCAAGTGTTTTGGCAAATTGTTCTTCTTCTTTGAGCAGTTGAGCTTCGATACGTGCTTGTTGTGCTGCAAGTTCAGGATATGCTGCACCCATCACTTCAATCAGTGGCTTCAACATTTTGTGGAAGAACGAACCAGTCGCACCTAGTTTGTTACCGTGACGTACTGCACGACGAATGATACGACGCAATACATAGCCACGACCTTCATTTGAAGGATTAACACCATCAGCGATTAAAAATGAACATGAACGTGCATGGTCAGCAACCACTTTAAGTGAAGCAGGGTATTGTACAGGTGTGCTTTTTTCAGCTGCTTCAGCTTCAAGCGCTGTAGTATCCATGCCAATGATTTCTGCAGCTGATTTGAGTAGGTGTTGGAATAAGTCGATTTCGTAGTTTGAGTTGACGTGCTGTAAAACGGCAGAAATACGCTCCAAGCCCATACCTGTATCTACAGAAGGCGCTGGAAGAGGGTGTAATACGCCATCCGCAGTACGGTTGAACTGCATGAAAACGTTGTTCCAGATTTCAATGAAACGGTCGCCATCTTCTTCAGGAGAACCTGGTAGGCCACCCCAGATATGATCGCCGTGGTCAAAGAAGATTTCAGAACATGGACCACAAGGACCTGTGTCACCCATTGCCCAGAAGTTATCTGATGCGTATTGACCGCCTTTGTTGTCACCAATACGAATAATGCGAGAAGCGTCTAGACCAATTTCCTTGTTCCAGATGTCAAAGGCTTCATCATCGGTGTGGTAAACGGTTGCATAGAGTTTATCTTTAGGAAGACCAAGCCATTCTTCGTTAGTCAAAAATTCCCAAGCAAATTTGATCGCATCACGTTTGAAGTAATCACCAAATGAAAAGTTACCTAACATTTCAAAGAAAGTGTGGTGACGTGCTGTATAACCCACATTGTCCAAGTCGTTGTGCTTACCACCTGCGCGTACGCATTTTTGTGATGACACTGCACGTACATAATCGCGTTTTTCTAGACCTAAGAAGCAATCTTTAAACTGGTTCATACCAGCATTGGTGAACAGCAAAGTTGGGTCATTGGCAGGTACTAGAGAACTCGACGCGACACGTGTATGCCCTTGCGATTCAAAGTAACGCAAAAATGCTTCACGAATTTCAGCTGATGTCATAAAACGAGTACTCACAACCAAGTCACTCCATAATTTCCGATTTGGCTAAAACACCACAGTCTGACAAGCATATAAGAGCTCTGCTGCAATGCGGGGCTTAAAAATTTAAAACGCCAAATTATAACGGAAAAAGCAGTATGCACCAATCATTTTAAAACCAATTGCTAAGGATTTATTTACTCAGGTTTTTTGCTGAATAATTAAATTGAATTTTCCCACAGTAGAATTCGTGGATATCCATCTCTTTAAAAAATAAACGGAATTTTAAATGATCCAAATACAGACAGATGGATCAGAAATAAAATAATCGAAAATCAGTATTTTCACTGAAGTTTTTTAATGTACGGCGCCAGAAATCCTTTAACATAGAAGAGTTTTAAAATAGGCATATAAAAGGTCGAGTCATGCAACGAGTGGCAATCAATGGATTTGGGCGTATTGGACGGAATGTACTGCGTGCATGGTTTGAAAACCCGAAAGATTTTAATTTTGAAATCGTTGCCATTAACGATATTGCCGATGTTGAAACCCTGATTCACCTGTTTAAATATGACTCGACCCATGGCCGTTTTCCGGGGCAGGTGGATCTCAGCTATGATACTGAACATATCTATATGCATATCAGCTATCAAGATGCTGCATTAAAAGTACAGGTTTTGTGTGAGTCGCAGCCGGCTAAGTTGCCTTGGCAAAACTTGGCGGTAGATGTAGTGCTTGAATGTACTGGACTGTTCCGTTCTCGTGAAGCCGCGACCCAGCATATTGGAGCAGGGGCGAAACGTGTGATTATCGGCGCAGCACCTTTTGATACGGTCGATGCCGCGATTGTCTATGGTGTCAATCATCATGAAGTCAAAGCATCGGANNTAGCGCCCTGATGACTGAAATCCATGCTGTAACGGCGGATCAGTCGGTACTGGATCATGCGCATCGTGATTTGCGTCGTGCACGTGCTTCAGGCCATAACATCATTCCTACGACTTCGAGCGCACTCGGTGCCTTAAAGCGTGTCATGCCAAAAATGGAAGATCGTATTGATGGTTATTCAATTCGGGTGCCGACCATTAATGTGGCCGCGATTGATTTAACGTTTGTCTCCCAGTCGCCGATTACCGATCACAAGCTGAATGAAGTGCTGATCAAGGCTGCCCAGCAGGATTTTGCGGAAATTATGGCCGTGACAGATGAGCCATTGGTATCGAGTGATTTTAATCATTCCCCATATTCATTGATTGTGGATTTGACCCAGACTCTAGTCGTTGGGCATCAAGCCAAAGTCTTTGCCTGGTACGATAACGAGTGGGGCTATGCCAACCGTCTGCTGGATTTATGTGAATCATTTCATTAAGTTCGGGTTATCTAAACCTCAAAAGCACCGAGATACGGTGCTTTTTTCTTGCCTGTAAATATTCTGCAAGCCATGTTTTAAGAGAATTTGCCGGTAATTGATCGAAAATCAGGAATTGAGGCTGAATTATTTACGTTATCTGCAGCATTTTTCGTTAAGATAAAGACAATAAAATGAAATAAGAGCAAGCACATGATGGTGGTTTGGGGATTTATTATACTGCTGACTTTGGCGGTAATTTTTCTGATCTGGCTGCAGTTTAATCAGAGTGATGAGCCACGTAGCGTGGAAGGCGTGCCAGTCGAAGAAAAAATCGTGCATCTGGAAGAAAATTTAAAAAAGACCCTGGAAATCATGCAGGATCTAGCCAAAAAAATGCATGTGCAGCAGGAAGTGCTGGATCAGACCACAGCCAAACTTCAGCAGGTTGAATTGCAAAATGCCGAACTGGTCAGTTTGCTGACCAAAGTGGTTGATCCACAGAAATAAACAAAACCCCTTTAGAGATCATTTAAAGGGGTTTTTCTAGCGTTAGATTATTAAAATTCTTAAAATTGCAGCAGAAACCATACTGATGGCGACGGTCGGTAATAATCCAAAACGTGTAGCGGCAAATAGCGTTAAAGCCAAGGCGATCAGGTCTGCAGGATGGTCGCGTACAAAATAGGGTGCAATCACTGAAATCAGCACGCAGCCGGGGACTACTTCCAGAATTTTTCGCTGACGCTGTGTCAGCGTTTTGTTTTTTAATAAGACATAGCCCAAGATCCGGGTTAAATAAGTGGTCGCAGCAATCAGGCTAATGGCCACTAAGGTACTCATCTGGATCATGTTTGATCCTCTTGAATCAGGAAAAATGCCGAAGCGATTCCAGACAAGGCACCAATTGGCACATACCAGCCCGCAGGTAAATATAAATAAGCCAAAGCCGCACAGACTAAACTGACCAGCCATGGCCGGGCAGCCTCAAAACCTTTCCACATACTTCTTAGTAACACCAGAAATACAGCAGGAAAGGCCATATCAAAACCAAAACGGTTGATGTCGCCTAATACAGGTCCAAGCATGGCCCCGAGTGTGGTAAATCCGACCCACATCAAGTACAGGCAAAAACACAGGCCGGCATAATAAGGCATGCTAAACGCAGCACGATAACCCAGTTGCGCCTGTTTCCTTTGTGCATCAGCCAGACCGAGTGCCCAGCTTTCATCGACCATAAAAAACAGCGCCGGAAAAACTTTAAGATTCGGAAGATGCTTTAAATACGGAACCAAACTGGCGCCCATCAACAGATGCCGGCTATTTACCAGAAAGGTAATGAACATCAGCATGAGTAAATTTGGTGGACTGCTCCAGACTTCCAGAATGGTAAATTCAGAACCGCCGGCAAAGTTCAAACCGGTCAGTAATGGCACTTCGAGCAAGCTGAAATTCTTCTGTACTGCCGTCGCACCCAGTACCAGCGCAAAGGGGATAATCCCTAAAAGCATGGGAATAGAATCTTTCATGCCACGTTGAAATTCACTGAAATCGGTAGGGGCAACTATTGCTGCGGTGCTTTGTCTGAACAAAAGCATGGAAATGACCTGGGTACTGCAAAACTAGACCATATTTTATGGCGATATTCAGGCTATTTGCTGTTGTANNGTCGAGTGCCAGTTAATGGCAGGCGATTGTGATTTCTTTTTAAGAATTGTGGTGGCTGATCTGGATGCCTATCGTAAATTTCAGATTCATCATTTAACCCAAATTCCCTGCATTCAAAGTGTAAAAACTGAAATTCCATTGCAAACGGTTAAAAGCACGACTGCATTGCCTTTGGTTTAATGCCGGATTTTGTCATGCTATTTGTTTTAAATGTGCATTAAAACGCTGATAGTTGACACAATTGTTGTTGATTTCATCAGGTAGCGAAAATTATAAAATTTGCGATGCACAGCCAAAACTATCGTGCTAGACTAGGAGAAATCGGGTGTGCTCCCGATTTTTTTATGCGGATTCGTTCCGCGCTGACAAGAATTTAGGTTTACAACATGCCCATTTCAGAGACATGGTTATTACCTGATGGTGTAGCTGATGTATTACCAGAACAAGCGCAAGTTATTGAAAGTCTGCGCCGTAAATCACTGGATTTCCTTGCATCTCGAGGTTATCAGCTGGTGTACACGCCATTCATTGAATACATCGAATCTCTATCTTCTCTCTCAGAATCGAATCAAGATTTAGACTTAGCCACTTTTAAAGTAATCGATCAGCTTTCTGGTCGTTTGCTTGGTGTGCGTGCCGATATGACACCACAAGTGGCTCGTATTGATGCGCATGTACATCCAGTGGAAGGTGTAGCACGTTACTGCTATGCAGGAACCGTTCTGCATACCAAGCCTCGCGGTTTTAACACTTCGCGTGCGCCACTACAGTTAGGTGCGGAGCTATTTGGTTCAGACAGCATCGATGCCGATGTAGAAATGGTCGACTTGATGATCAGTCTGATTCAGGAAACAGGTCTGGCAGATGGTATTCATCTGGACTTAGGTCATGTGGGTTTATTCCGCAGTCTGGTGGCTCAAGCCGGCTTAAACAAAGTCGCTGAACAGCAATTATCTGATTTATACCAGCGTAAGGCTTTGCCAGAATTAGAAGAATTCACGGCAGACCTGAAATTTGGTCAGGATTTCTATGCACTTGGACGCTATGCCAGCGACCTGGATGCATTACAAGCGCATTTAAGTGCTGAAGTGTTGGCAAATCCAGCATTTACGCAGGCTTTTAATGTCTTGCAAACCACCAAAGACGAAGTTCAAACCCGTTGGCCAAACTTGAGTATTGGTATTGATGTGGTTGAATTACGTTCATACCATTATCATACTGGCTTGATGTATGCAGTCTATGCACCGAACCGTGCAGCTGCACTGGCACAAGGTGGCCGTTATGATGGCATTGGTGAACATTTTGGCCGTGCGCGTCCGGCAACCGGTTTCTCTTGTGACTTATATGCTTTAAGCGCAGGCCAGTTTGATGCGGTACAGGTCGTGGTTGCACCTAAAGGCACTGATGCAGAACTTCTGAATGCAATTCAGAATATTCGTGCACAAGGCTTAAGTGTAATTCAGTTACTGGGTAATGATGATTTAAACTCGATTCCATATGCGACGCACCAGCTGGTGAATGCAAATGGTGAGTGGACAGTCAAAACGATTTAACTGCTTGGCTCAGTGTTCATGTCGCTGAGCGGGGCTTTCAACTTTAACAGCATGATGTAATGAGGCTATTATGGGCAAGAATGTTGTGGTACTTGGTACCCAATGGGGCGACGAAGGTAAAGGTAAAATCGTCGACCTGCTCACAGATCAAGCGGCAGCGGTAGTTCGTTATCAAGGCGGACATAACGCAGGTCACACTCTTGTGGTTGGTGGTAAGAAAACTGTCTTACACCTCATTCCATCAGGTATTTTACGTGAAAACGTATTGTGCTTAATTGGTAACGGTGTTGTTCTTTCTCCTGAAGCGCTCATCAAAGAGATGGACATTCTTGAAAAAGAAGGCGTTCCTGTTAAAGAACGTTTACGCATTTCTCCAAACTGTCCATTGATTCTTCCGAACCACATCGCACTTGATCAGGCGCGTGAGAAAAAACGTGGTAATGCGAAGATTGGTACGACAGGTCGTGGTATCGGTCCTGCATACGAAGACAAAGTAGCACGTCGCGCAGTACGTGTTGCTGACCTAGTACGTGGTGGTGAACATCTTACTGCTCAGTTAACTGAACTTCTGGACTACCATAACTTCCAGCTGACTGAATACTACGGTGTTGAAGCAGTTAAATTGGAAGATGTGCTGGCACTTTGCGACGAATGGCGTAAAGTTGTTGCGCCACTGGTTGTGGATGTGACCACTGAATTGCATAACTACCGTAAAAACGGTGACAACATCATGTTCGAAGGCGCGCAAGGTTCACTTCTTGACGTTGACCACGGTACATATCCGTATGT
>DFCG01000159.1:0-3308 GCA_002367455.1 Acinetobacter sp. UBA3060
AATGTCAACAGACCCTAATTTTAATAGTTTAATAATTATTAAATAATCAATATATTCAATCCTTGTTTATAAGGTTTTTTGTTATTTTTTTACATACAAAATCAACAATTACTGTTATCGTTATATCAATAAAAACTTTCAGATACTTTTCCTAAAAACATAATTATAGAGATAAAAAAATGTGG
This sequence comes from Acinetobacter sp. UBA3060, assembly GCA_002367455.1. Taxonomy (GTDB): domain Bacteria; phylum Pseudomonadota; class Gammaproteobacteria; order Pseudomonadales; family Moraxellaceae; genus Acinetobacter. The sequence goes on from DFCG01000159.1 coordinate 186, forward strand.
GAACTGTTTACGCATCCATCCAATATCGTATTTAGTATTAGCCTGAGCCTAATGCTGATGTTTGCAGCACTAGAATGTATTCTATTGCTGCTTGGCGGCGGCTCTCAGCATATCTTTGAACAGTTTTTACCTGAAGATCCCCTGCAACCAGAAATAAGCCCGGATCAGTCTCCGGGTGTTTTCAGCAAAGTATTTGACTGGTTATATCTGGGGCGTCTGCCTTTATTTATCTGGCTAATCATTTTTCTGACCAGTTATGGGTTAAGCGGTTTATTGATTCAGGGCATATTTGAGCGCCTGACCAGCCAGCTGTTTAATGTTTGGCTGATTTCTCCGGCCTGCCTGTTTCTGTGTATGCCTGTGGTGCGCTTTCTTGCCATGGCCGCCAGTAAGCTCCTGCCCCAAGATGAAACTTCCGCGATTTACAGTGATGAACTCATCGGACGTACCGCGACCATTATTCTGGGAGATGCCAAAGTGAATTCTCCCGCACAAGCCAAAGTCCGGGATCAACATGGCCAGACTCATTATGTTCTGGTTGAACCAGAAAACAATCAAATTCTAAATCAAGGTCAGAATGTAGTTCTAACCCACAAAACCAAGAACGGCTTTCAAGCCATTGCACTTTAATTTTATTTAGCTAGCACTCAATTGAGACTTTATAACAATGTTAACATTTGATTTATATAATATTTTAATTATTGCGGGAATTATTTTTGTAGCACTGGTGACCTTCGGTCTCATCATTGCACGTTTATACCGTCGTTCAAGCAAGGAAATTTCCTTTGTACGTACCGGTTGGGGTGGAGAAAAAGTGATTTTAGGTGGAGGCGCAATCGTGCTCCCTGTCTTGCATGAAATCATTCCAGTAAATATGAATACCCTACGTCTTGAAGTCCGCCGTGCTGATGATCAGGCACTGATTACCCGTGACCGTATGCGAGTCGATGTCATGGCCGAATTCTATGTCCGAGTCAAACCTACCGCAGATTCAATTGCCACCGCAGCACAAACCCTTGGTCAAAAAACCATGTCACCGAATGAACTAAAAAATCTGGTGGAAGGTAAGTTCGTTGATTCACTGCGCGCAGTGGCTGCAGAAATGGCCATGGAAGAACTGCATGAAAAACGCGTCGATTTCGTACAAAAAGTACAGCAAGTCGTTTCGGAAGATTTACATAAAAATGGTCTGGAGCTTGAAACGGTTTCCCTAACCGGACTGGATCAGACCGGATTTAAATACTTCAACCCGCAAAATGCATTTGATGCTGAAGGTCTGACCAAGCTCACTGAAACCATTGAAGATCGTCGCCGCAAGCGTAACCACATTGAACAGGATACCGATCTGGCGATCAAAACCAAAAATCTGGAAGCTGAACAGGCGCGCCTGCAAATTATTCGTGAAGAAGAATATGCCAAGCTGCAACAAGAACGTGAAATTGCCATTCGCCGTGCTGAACAGCTGGCTGAAATTGCCGCTCAGGAAGCCGGCAAAAAACGTGAAGCAGTAGAAGCACAAATTGCCGCTGAACGAGAAGTCGAACTCAAGCGTATTTTGGCCGCCCGTGATGTCGAAAATGAAAATATTCAAAAGGCTCAGCTGATTCAAAAAGCACAGGTCGAGCAAAAGAAAACCATTGAACTGGCTGAACAGGACCGCGCCATTGCCATTGCGGAAAAATCACGTGCTGAATCTGAAGCTAAAGCCCAAGCCGATCAGGCACGTGCACAAGCGGTAAAAGCGGAAGAAGAAGTTATCACCGTACGTCAAATCCAGCAGGCAGAGCGTCAAAAGGCAGTTGAGCTGGTCGCAGCCAAAGAACATGCTGAAAAAGATGCAATTGCCATTACAGTTGCCGCTGAAGCTGGCAAACAAGCGGCAGCAGATGATGCAGAAGCAGTGCGGATTGCGGCTGAGGCGGAAGCAGAAAAAGTCCGCCTTAAAGCCAAGGGCGAAGCGGATGCGAAAATTCTACTGGCTCAGGCAATGGAGAAACAGTATCAAGTGGATGCTGAAGGTACACGTGCGGTCAATGAAGCCAATAACGTCCTGTCACCTGAACAGGTCGAAATGCAGATTCGTCTGGCCATGCTGAAATACTTGCCTGAAATTATCAGAGAAAGTGTCAAGCCAATGGAGAATATTGATGATATCAAGATTCTCCAGGTGAATGGCCTACATGGCGGTCATGCCGGTGCCTGTCAGGCAGATGCCCATCATGAGAATAGTAATGTTGCTCTATCAGATCAGGTAGTGAATAGCGCCCTGCGTTATCGTAGCCAGGCACCGCTCATTGACAGCCTGATGAGTGAGCTCGGTATTCAAGGTGGTGATATTAATGGGATGACCCAAAGCCTTAAAGCTAAAACTTAAAAATAGACTGGGATATAAAAAAGCTCCCATCTGGGAGCTTTTTTATTAAAGGTCTAATGTGAATATCAAACTAAACCTTTATCTTTTAATACTTGCAGCATGGTTGAACCAAGTTCGGCTGGACTACGTGTATACGCCATACCCGCACGCTCAAAGGCAGCAAACTTTTCTTCTGCTGTGCCCTTACCACCTGAAATAATCGCACCTGCGTGACCCATACGTTTGCCTTTAGGTGCAGTCACACCCGCAATATAACCAACAACTGGCTTAGTCACATTCGATTGAATATATTCCGCAGCTTCTTCTTCCGCAGTACCGCCAATCTCACCAATCATAATGATAGCTTCAGTTTGTGGATCTTCCTGGAACAGTTTCAAGCAGTCAATCTGGTTCATGCCCGGAATCGGGTCACCACCAATACCAATACAGGTCGACTGACCTAAACCAAGTTTTGTGGTTTGTGCCACGGCTTCATACGTCAATGTGCCTGAACGCGAAATGATCCCGATTTTACCCGGCTGATGAATATGCCCCGGCATGATCCCGATCTTACATTCACCCGGCGTAATAATACCCGGACAGTTTGGTCCGATCAGACGTGTGCCATTACCATTGGTTTCCAGATAACGCTTGGCTTTGAGCATATCGATGGTCGGTACACCTTCAGTAATTACCACAATTAACTCAATGCCAGAATCAACCGCTTCAACAATAGAATCCAGTACAAAGGGTGCCGGAACATAAATCAC
>DFCG01000187.1:0-8047 GCA_002367455.1 Acinetobacter sp. UBA3060
ATCCTCTTGATCCTCTTGATCTGATGTAAAAATTGTGTTCTTTATCACAATATCTAGAATTACCTTACATTTTGTCACATTTTTTTAGTGTGAGCTATATTGTATTTTGTAATGAATATTTTATTCGATTAACAATACTTTTCTATATTTATTATTAAGATCTAATAGGGCTTATTAAATGGAAATAATTTACGAAACGGCTTATTTCATTGACAAAGTTATAAGAATTTTATTGCAATATCAAATAAATTTTCATTGATAATATTTAAATAAAAAAATTAATAAAAAAAATATTAATATAAGATTATTTTTTGACTGATAGCCTTCATCTAAAATATACCTCTATTTAAAAAATAACACTCTTGATATGATTGAAAAAAAATAGACATATCGAGGTGTTTATTAATGGATCTAAAAAAAGATAAAAATAAGATCAAAAAAAATGAAGAAAGTAATATTTTAATATATAAGCCTTTGTTTGATGAGAAAAATAATATTTTATTAAAAAAATATTCAGAAAATAAGAGGGAGTATAAAAGTAAGATAATACAGTTTTCTTCAGAAAAAGGTCGATCAAATAAAATGAATAAAAAAAAATTTAGGTATTTTATGTATAAAGATAATTTAATATTAAAAAATTATTTAATACCTCAAGTACATTTTTATTCCTTTGCTGATTTATTCGAAAGTAAAGAAGATGTATTTAAGCGATTAATTGATATAGTTATTGCATTAATGGCTTTGATTATATTATTTCCAATTTTTATTATAGTGGCTTATAAGGTTCAAAAAAATTTGGGCTCTCCAATTTTCTTTTATCAAGAACGACCTGGTAAAAATGGTAAATTATTTAAAATGATTAAATTTCGCTCTATGAGGAATGCAATTGATAAAGAGGGTAATCCTTTACCTGATAAATTTCGCATTACTTCATTTGGAAAAAAATTACGTTCTACTAGTTTAGACGAAATGCCTCAGCTGATTAATGTGTTAAAAGGAGATATGAGTATTGTCGGACCTCGGCCTCAAATGAAAGAGTTTCTCCAACATTATACTGAAGAACAAATGAGACGACATGAAGTAAAACCTGGTATGACAGGACTTGCTCAGGTAAGTGGACGCAATAATTTATCTTGGGAAGAAAAATTTGAATTAGATGTGCAATATGTTGAATATCATAATATGTGGCTTGATTTTAAAATTATGTTTAAAACGGCTAAAGTCATGTTGAGTCAAGAGGGAGTTAATGCTCCTGACCAGGAAGTAGGTGCTGCACGATTTTCGAAAAAAAATACTACGGATACCTCTTTATTTACAAAAGAGGTAAAATAATATGATCAAAAATAAATTCGTTCTATCATCGATCTAGGCAACCATTTTTCGGTTGAAAATGGTTGTTTTCTGAAGAGATAAGAAACTTTTAATATTAACGTTTTATTTGATGTTATTAAAAATAATAGCATTAATTAATCTTAGAATATAGAATCATAGTCTTGAGTGTCTTTAGGTTATACTGTTTAATCATTTTAAATTTCAGTTTTGTAGAGATTTAATAGGTCCTCCTTGTGGGAGGCTATATCTGATATTAAAATTTGATAATGCTAATTTGTATTTAATAATAGTTCTTTATTTGGATTGGATCATGATAATTCAGAAATTAATCCAGCTTAGTTTTGCCAAAGATATCTTTATTAATAGATTTTTTATTACTAAATATTAACGCTTGCTTGGATACAATGTATTTATTACCCACACAAATATAAAAAAACTTCAAACAGTTTTAAATTAAATATTTTAAAATCTGTTTGAAGCACTACAATATTTACTTACCCTTTTATAATAATTTTTAAAAGGTAAGTTTCTGTATAAGCAGCTTAATCAACATTCTTATTTCTAAAAATACTCTGATTTTTTCAGAAAATTAAATTTACTTAATATAAATCAAACTCATATTAATCCTCATCTTTGGAAGCTGTATATGCATAGGCATAATTATAGCCATAACTACCAGCAGAGCCTTTTTGTACGTCATTTAGAATAACACCATTAACTTTTACATTAGCTTGTTCAAAACGATTGACAGTAATTTCAAGTTCTTTAATTTGGGTTTTTCCATGACGTGCAATCAATAAATTAACGCCTGCGTATTGTGCAATAATAATACCATCTGTCACGGCAAGGACTGGTGGAGTATCAATCAAGATATGATCAAAAGAGGCTGATGCCTGATCTAAAAATGCTTTAAATTGATCTGTGCTCAAAAGTTCAGAAGGGTTGACTGGGCTTTTGCCTCGAGTAACAAAGAACAGGTTCTCTACAGTAGAGTTTTGTACTACATCTGCATAGCTATTTTGGTGGTTCAATAGTTCTGCTAAACCTGGTTGTACCTCTGCATTGAAATACTTATGTAAATAACCTCGACGCATATCACCATCAATCACTAATACTCGTTTTCCGCCTTGCGCTAAAATAGTTGCCAAGTTAGTGGTAATAAACGATTTACCAATTTCCGGAGCAGGGCCCGAAATAGCAATTACATTATTATTGGCATTCATGAGGGCAAAATGAATCGCTGTTCGCATACTACGTAAGCTTTCAATTGCAATATCACTGCTATCTTTAACTGCAAGAATAGGAATATTCTTTTTCTTTTTTAATAATTTAATACGACTTTCTTGAATAACGGAGCGCGGTACAGTGGCATAGACAGGAAGATCCAACTCATTTTCGATCTGAGCCGCATCTTTAATACCTGAGCGCATCATATTACGTAACAATGCCAGCAATGTTCCTAAGAAACCACCAAGGAAAATTGCTAAAATCAGAATCTGTAATTTCTTTGGTTTAATTGGTTCAATGGGTTCAACCGCAGTATCGACAATACGGACATTACCAATTTCACCTGCTTTAGCAATTCGAAGTTGTTGATACGAATTGAGCAAACCTGTATACAATTGTTGCTTCACTTCGACTTCACGGAAAAATTGTAAGTACTGACGTTGTAATTCAGGTAAACGTTTTAAAGTCCCATTTAGTTCAGCAATTTTTTGATTGATTGCACTGAGTTGCGCATTCATTTGCTGCATCATTGGATGTTCGCCGGTATATTTNNTATAATTCCGATTCTTTAGTCACATCTACAGTATTATATTGCTGACGAAAACGGTTAAATTCACGCTCTGCAACATCGAGTTGTTGTTTGAGTTCAGGTAATTGATCTTCTAAAAACTTAAGTGTTTGAGCCGTCTCTGCTGAACGACGTTCAATATTCTGCTGGCTATAAGCAGCTAGAATGGCATTCAGAACTTCAGTAATATGTTGTTTGTCATTGCCTTGATAGTTTAATCCCAGCACACCACTCATCTTACCTTTTTCAGCGACTGAGTAATTGGCGGTTAAAGATTGCATCGCAGCAGGTAGGCTTTGCTTTTGTATATTATAAACGGCATCAAAACTGTCTTGACTAAAAATACCTACTTTCCAAAGACCATACTCAGATGAGGATTGACTCACTTGGTTTAATGGCGCAGAAAAAACTACTTGTTCAGTTTTTTCATCTGTTAGAGTGTATTTTCCTGGCTCCAAGCTTAAAATTAAGTTTTTATCTTGGAAGTATTGAGGAATATCGAATTGGCGAATATCAAAACTGTTTTGATTATCTTTAAATAATACAGATTTTTCTGAATACTCGGTGGCGTATTGATGGTTGGCCATTAACCGGTTCCAGAAGCTATCCTCTGTACCAGATACACGAATATTTAAATTTAAATGATTGATGACCTCGCCCAATACCAAACGTGATTTCAGAATTTCAATTTCGGCTTGAGCAGGGGACTTTTGTTCGATCATACTAGATAAATCCCCTAACAATGCAGCGGAAGTACCTTTACTGTCTTCGACTTGTACCATGGCATCTACTGCATAAGTATCCGGTGTGGTTCTTAAATACAGTAAGGCACAAATCAGACTTAAAATAATGCACAGTGCAATCAGTTTCCATTGCGCAATTAAAGAAAAGAATAATTCTTTTAAATCAATGGTATCTTCGGTGTTGGCGGTTTGGCTCATAATTTAAATATCAAAAAGTGAAATATTAAAAAACTTAAATATATTTTTTCCAGTCAGCAATACAGGCTTGAATCAACTGGCAGGTTTCATCAAAGAATGCTTGATCATGCTGATAAGGATCGGCAACATTTTTACTTTGCCAATGACCTAATCTAAAGGTTTTACCTTTAGCAAAAGGCCAGGTCTGTTCTATATGCTTTTGCTGATTTTGACTCATCACGAGAACCAGGTCGGCTTTTTTGATCAGTTCAGCATCCAGTTTTTTCGCAATATGTGGACTCATATCAATTCCAAAACGTTGCATACATAAACTGGCTTTTTCATCAGCTGCATGACCCACTAAACCGGAAATACCCGCAGATTCTATCTCTAAATGTGGATATTCCTGTTTTAAAAAGTATTCAGCCATCGGGCTACGGCAAATATTGCCAATACAGACCACCAAGATATTTTTAATTTTCATTATTTACCTAAGTTATCTAGCTGATAAAGGACACTAGAGAATGGAATCATCTGATTCACGACACGTTGCCAGCGTGCTAAACCAGATGCATCCACATAAACAATATCGTTGCTGCGCATTTTAAACTGATTAGCGAGACCAAAGTCCGCAATGCTGGTCAAGTCCATCTGGTAGACTTCAGTGAGAAGTGCATTTGGCTGACTTCTAACAATATAAACTTTACTCCGACTGGCAGAAAGTGGATTTAAACCTAGGCTTTCTCCTAATACATCACTCAGACTCATGCCTTGATCACGTATAGGTAATGACTGATTTTTGCCGGATTCACCCATCACATAAATTTTCTGATTTTCACGATTATTCACATATAAGGTGTCATTGGGCTGAATCAGCAGATTATGAAGTGAGAGGCCAGCTTTTTCTAATTCTACAGTATTCAGGCTATATGAACGTCCCTGGCGTACTAAAGTGATAGAGGCATTATCACCTTGCTCTGCATTTACACCACCTGCCATACCTAAAGCAGTGTAAACACTAACAGGTTGGTCACTCAAATAGAACTGACCGCCTTTCAGAACATTACCTTGAACGGAATAACGCTGACCTTGATACGATAGTACTCGTACGATTACATCCGGGTTTTTTAGGTAACGTGAGAGCTGACTGCGTAATTCACGGTTGACTTGGGTCAGTGGCTTTCCTGCGGCTCTATAACGGCCAATAATTGGGAAATGAATATAACCGTCTGAATCAATTTGGAAACCGTTCGCTTGAGCAGACTGATCACTATTGATGCTGTTACTCGGAGATGTAAGTTCTGGATAAGCCCATAAATAAATAGATAAAATATCACCTGAACTCAGATTATAGTTACGGTGCTGTGTGTTAAATAGATGGGCATATTCTTGTTGAATATTCTGTACCGCAGGCTGAACGGCCATAATAGAATCTTGAGTGAGTTTAATGATATTCACTTCTGTGCCTAGGTTGGTTTGATAAACTCCTTCGCTAGGTAAGTCATAGGTTTGTAAACCAGAGGTGACCGCACATCCTGTGGTGGCAAGACCGCCTGCCAATAAAGCAGCTAATTGAAAATGTCGCACACGTTTTCCCAAAGATTATTTTTAAATTTTAAAATTGAAGCTATTCTACCCAAGTTATTGACTATATACATAGCAATTTGTAACGATGTTGTCAGTTTTTTAAAAAGTAAATAATCGATTCCAAATTGGTTAAAACAATTATAAATAAAATATTACATTTTCACAAAAAATATACACTCCACTATTTTTTAGTAAATGTAAGCACAAATCATAATAGAAACTTCATAATTTTCTGGTAGTATCCCTGCCGAAAGGTTCATTCTTCATAAGTACAGTACATTAATAAGGCGTTAAAATGCTATCTGTTGCAGATTTAAAAATTGCGGTGATTGGTTTGGGCTATGTTGGCTTGCCACTTGCGGTTGAATTTGGGAAAAAAGTACCTGTAGTGGGTTTTGATATCTACCAAAAACGAATTGATGAACTTAAAAGTGGCGAAGACCATACTCTTGAAGTTTCCCCCGAAGAACTCAAACAGGCAAATCAGCTCAGTTATTCAGCAAATTTAGAAGATTTAAAAAGCTGTAACTTTTTTATTGTGACTGTGCCTACGCCTATTGATAAGGTTAACCGTCCTGATCTGACCCCTTTACAAAAAGCCAGTGAAACGATTGGTAAGGTCCTTAAGGCTGGAGATATCGTGGTCTATGAGTCTACTGTCTATCCAGGTGCAACGGAAGAAATCTGCATACCCGTTTTAGAGAAAGTATCAGGTCTTAAATTTAATGAAGACTTCTTTGCCGGTTATAGCCCAGAGCGGATTAACCCAGGTGATAAAGTAAATACACTAACCAAAATTAAAAAAATCACTTCTGGTTCTACTGCGGAGGTTGCTACTTTCGTTGATCAAGTTTACAACACCATTATTACAGCTGGAACGCATAAAGCTACCAGTATCAAAGTGGCTGAAGCAGCAAAAGTCATCGAAAATACGCAACGTGATTTAAATATTGCCTTGGTAAATGAGTTATCGGTAATTTTTGAACGTCTTGGAATTGACACATTGGATGTATTGGAAGCTGCAGGAAGCAAATGGAACTTTTTGCCATTCCGCCCAGGTCTGGTTGGTGGACACTGCATTGGTGTGGATCCTTATTACCTCACTCATAAAGCAGAAGAAGTTGGTTATCATCCTCAAGTGATTTTGGCGGGTCGTCGCATTAATGACAATATGGCACGTTATGTTGCCCGAACAACCATCAAAAAAATGGTCAAAAATAATATTGATGTGACGAAAGCAACTGTTGGGATTTTAGGAGTTACTTTTAAAGAAAACTGTCCGGACATTCGCAACAGTAAAATTGTAGATCTGATTAAAGAATTTGATCAATGGGGTGTAAAAGTCGCAGTGTGTGATCCTTGGGCGGATGTCGAAGAAGTAAAACATGAATATGGGGTTGAACTTGCCCAAGTGGATGCAGAACATCCTGTAGATAGCCTGATTATTGCTGTAGGTCACAATGAATTTCGTAATTTAAGTCCTGAACAATTACGTGCCTATACCAAGGGTGAGCAGCCAGTATTAGCAGATGTAAAAAGTTTATTTAACCGTGACGACATGGTTGCCCAAGGCTTTACAGTATTCCGTCTCTAAGATTAATTGATTTCTAAAAGTGAAAAACATGAAAAAATTTGCCCTGATTGGTGCAGCAGGATACATCGCACCACGCCATTTAAAAGCAATCAAAGAAACAGGTAATACCCTTGCTGTTGCAATGGATATCAATGACTCAGTTGGAATTATGGATAGCCATTTTCCTGAAGCTGAGTTTTTTACTGAATTTGAAGAATTTGAAGCTTATGTAGAAGACCAAAAACTCAAAGGTGAAAAGCTGGATTATGTCGCCATTTGCTCACCAAACTATCTACATGCGCCCCATATGAAATACGCATTGAAAAATGGTATTGATGTCATTTGTGAGAAACCTCTGGTTCTGAGTTCCGAGGATTTAAATTTATTGTCAGAATATGAAAAACAATATGGTGCAAAAGTAAATTCGATTCTGCAGCTGCGTTTACATCCATCTATTATTGCATTACGTGACAAAGTTCAGGCAGCACCTGGGGATAAGGTTTTTGATGTAGATCTGACCTATTTAACTTCGCGTGGTAAGTGGTATTTAAAATCATGGAAAGGCGTAGATAAAAAATCGGGTGGTGTAGCAACTAACATTGGTGTGCACTTCTACGATATGTTGCATTTTATTTTTGGCAAAATCGTAAAAAATGAGGTGCATTATCGTGATGAAAAAACAGCTTCAGGATATCTGGAATATGAACGTGCCCGCGTACGCTGGTTCTTGTCTATTGATGCGAATAACCTGCCTTCAAATGCCGTAAAAGGCGAGAAACTTACTTATCGCAGTATTACTATTGAAAATGAAGAACTTGAATTCTCAGGTGGCTTTACCGA
>DFCG01000187.1:8134-31269 GCA_002367455.1 Acinetobacter sp. UBA3060
CCAAGCATGGTCTTTACCAATGTCTATAATCCACGCTCTTTAATCGAGCGCAAAGATGAATACCGGAATACCTTAGTAAAAAAAGGTGCAACTTTAGGTGCTAACTGCACTATTGTCTGTGGTGTCACCATTGGTGAATATTCATTTGTGGGTGCTGGTGCAGTAGTCAATAAAGATGTGCCTGCCTATGCGCTTATGGTGGGTGTTCCTGCAAAACAAATTGGCTGGATGAGTGAATTTGGCGAACAATTGGATTTACCTCTGGAAGGAGAAGCACAAGTCGCGTGTGAACACACGGGTGCAATTTATCGTTTAAACGGTAAGGTTGTAACGAAAGAGCAGGTTGCAGCATGATTGAATTCATTGACTTAAAAGCACAGCAGTCACGTATCAAGGCTGAAATTGANNATTACTCCAGGATTTACCTATATTGCGACTGCTGAAACAGTGGCTGTATTGGGTGCAACGCCTATATATGTGGATGTAAACCCTAAAACATATAATCTGGATGTTGAAAAGCTCGAAGCTGCTATTACACCCCGCACTAAAGCGATTATTCCTGTCAGTTTATATGGTCAATGCGCTGACTTTGATGCCATTAACGCGATTGCAGCTAAATATAATCTTCCTGTGATTGAGGATGCTGCACAAAGTTTTGGTGCAACATACAAAGGTCGAAAAAGTTGTAACCTGAGTACAGTGGCTTGTACCAGCTTTTTCCCAAGCAAGCCTTTAGGCTGTTATGGTGATGGAGGGGCAATTTTTACCAATGATGAAGAACTGGCTAAAGTAATTCGTCAAATTGCACGTCATGGGCAGGATCGTCGTTATCATCATATTCGTGTTGGGGTGAATAGTCGATTAGATACAATACAGGCTGCGATTCTTTTACCAAAACTAGCAATTTTGGATGATGAAATGCAGGCACGGCAGCGTGTAGCTGATACTTATACAAAGTTATTTAATGAAGCCGGTGTTTTAACCACGCCGTTTATTGAAGCACATAATCAAAGTGCCTGGGCGCAATATACTGTTCAAGTAGATCGCCGTAGTGAAGTTCAGGAAAAACTGAAAGCTCAAGGTATTCCAACTGCTGTACATTATCCTATTCCGTTAAATAAGCAGCCAGCTGTGGCAGATAAAAATGCAGTGTTATCTATAGGTGATACTATTGCGGAACAAGTAATGAGTTTACCGATGCATCCTTACTTGACTGTAGAAGCTCAAGAAAAAATCGTTGCGGCATTGTTGAGTAATTAAGTTGTGAAAAGTCTTCTTGATAAATTTAGTGCGAAGTTAGATGTGCAAGGAGGTTTTTTAAAAGCTGTTTCAGTTTTAGTAGGGGGAACAGTCTTTGCTCAAGGATTAGCAATATTAGCTTTACCTATTTTGACAAGAATATATAGTCCAAGTGATTTTTCTCTTTTTGCTGTTTATACATCTTTAATTATGGTTTTGTCGGTAGCAAGCTGTTTGAGGTTTGAGATTGCGATACCTATACCAAAGGAAAAAGAGGAAGCTGTAAATCTTGTCGCACTTTCATTTATTAGTAATCTTGTGATATCTCTAATAATACTTTTGATTATTGTTATATTTTATGCGCAAATAATTAAATTATTGGGGCAACCTAGATTTGGAGAATTAATTTGGTTTGTGCCTTTAGGTGTATTATTTCTTGGACTTTATAACACATTTCAATTTTGGGCGACTCGACAAAAAAAATTCAAGGTGATTGCAAAGACAAGAATTATTCAATCATTTGGTGGTGTAATTACTCAAATTTTTTTAGGTATATTAGGTTATTTTAGTTTTGGCTTGATTGTTGGTCAGATTATCAAAGTATCTGCAGGTACTCATAGTCTAATAAAAAATTTTCTAAATGATACGCATGAAATTTTAAAAAAAATTGATTTTATATCATTAAAAGAAACCTTCATACGTAATAAAAATTTCCCTAAATATTCAACTTTTGAAGCACTCGCTAATACAGCAGCTATGCAACTTCCAATTATTTTCATAGCGAGCAAAGTGGGTGGAGGGGAAGCTGGATATTTAATGTTAGCAATACAAGTTATGGCTATTCCTGTTGCATTTATCGGCAATGCAGTGTCGCAAGTGTATTTGGCTAATGCACCTGAAAAATTACAGCAAGGTCAGCTTAAAAATTTCACACTAAAAAGTATTAAAAGTTTAATTAAAATAGGTGTTTTACCTTTAATTTTGATTAGTTTGGTAAGCCCATATCTATTTCCAATAATTTTTGGCGAGAACTGGGGAAGAGCGGGTGAAATGATGATATGGATGTTGCCATGGTTTTGTTTGCAATTAATCGTTTCACCTATTTCGATGTCATTACATATACTAGATAAACAGAAAATAGCATTAATTTTACAAATTATTGGACTAATTATAAGATATTTTGGAATCTGTATTCTATTTTATTTTTCAATTTCATCTAAATTGTTTGAGTATTATGCTATATCAGGAGGGGTATTTTACTTTTTATATCTTTGTACGACTCTTTACATTATCAATATTCATCAAGGAAAGCGTAAGTTACTGTTTTAATATAAAACTTATAGAGTGGAATTAATGAAAAATTTAATATTTCTTGTAATTAATAAATTTTTAAAAAAACTCAGGTTATATTCTGTAAGAAATACACAAATTGGTAAATATGTGAAGATCAATAGTGGGACACAAATTATTAATAGTCTTATCAATGATTATAGTTACTGTGGATATGATTGTAATTTCATAAATGTGGAAATAGGAAAGTTCTGTTGTATTTCAGACAATGTTATAATTGGTGGTGCTTCACATCCAATGCATTTTGTTTCAATGAGTAGTGTTTTTCTTAGTCATAAAGATAGCTCGCAAATTAAACTGGGTAATTTAGACTATTTGCCTAAACTTGAAACTTTTATAGGTAATGATGTTTGGATCGGGAACAGAGTTATTATAAAGTCGGGTATAACGATTGGTACGGGAGCGGTAATTGGTACAGGTAGTGTAGTTACTAAAAATGTTCCACCTTATGCAATTGTTGCTGGTAATCCAGCAAAAATTATTCGCTATAGATTTGATGAGAATATTATACTGCAATTACTTGAAAGTAAATGGTGGGATTTGAGTGAAGATCGTTTGAAAAAACTATCTACTCATTTTGATGATCCAATTAATTTTTTGAAAGAACTTAATTTATGAAAATAGCACATCTTTGTTTATCATGTTTTTATTATGATGGATTTAGTTATCAAGAAAATTTATTGCCTCGTCAGAATGTTGTTGATGGGCATGAAACTATAATTATTGCTTCTACTGAATCTATAGATAAACAAGGAAAAATTACATTCTTAGGTAAAGATAAGTATCAAGGTAGTGATGGCTGTTTAGTATATAGGGTGCCTTATAGTAAATCCTTACCTCCGATGATACGCTCCAAGGTAAGAAGCTATGAAGGTGTATATGAGATTTTAAAAGATTTCAAACCCGATGTGGTTTATTTTCATGGTATTTCAGCGTATGAATTACTAGTTTTAAAGAAGTATAAGCGATTGAATCCTGATGCTAAAATTATTGTTGATGTTCATAGTGATGCAAATAATTCTGGTACAAATTGGATTTCAAAATATTTTTTACACAAATTTTTTTATCGTTCAATATTTCAAATGACTCTTCCTGTTATTGATAAAATTTTTTGTATCTCTATGGAGTGTATGGATTTTGCTATTGAAGAATATGGAGCACCGAAAGAAAAAACAGAATTCTATCCATTAGGTGGGGATTGTTTAGAGGATGATGAATACAATGTGAGAAGAAAAAATATGCGTGAAAAACTTAATATAAATGATGAAAAGATTCTTATTCTGCAAACAGGCAAGATAAATAAAAAAAAGAAAGCAGTAGAAGCTTTGTCACAGTTTATTCAGGTTAAAAGTGATAAATTTCGTTATGTTATTGCTGGTACTTTAGATGAAGATGTTAAAGATGATATAATGGATATCATAAAGACTGATGAAAGAATAAAATATATAGGCTGGGTTGATTCTAATGAAATGAAAGACTATCTTTGTGCAAGTGATGTATATATGCAACCTGGCTCCCAATCAGCGACTATGCAGCAAAGTTTATGTTTAAGAAATTCTGTCATTATTGACAATGTTAAAAGTCATATTCCTTTTATTGAAAATAATGGATGGTTAATTAATAATGATAAAGATATTAGGGATATTTTTAATATATTGGCTAATGAGAAAGATTTATTAAACTTGATAAATAAAATGTCTATGCAATCATTTAATATTGCTAGCCAGACTTTAGATTATAAAATTTTGGCTAAAAAAATATATGAGTTATGATATGACAGTAAATAAAAAAGATTTCTATTATCAAATTTTATTTTTTATAAGTTGTTTGACTTATGCTTTTTGTCTTAATTTATCTCATAAAACATATTTGTTAGATACACAGGAGTTTTGGGGTTATACTTACTACGGATTAGGTTGGACTGAAATATTTTTTTTATTTTTTGCTATTTTTTTCACATCTTTGGTTACTTCATTAAAGTTAAACACTCCTTCGAGAATAATAATTTATATGCTGTATTTTATTGTTTTTATACCTACTTTAACTTTAACTTTAGCTTTGAAAGAGAATAGTTTGAGTCATTATGGTATATCCCTTATTTGTCTAATAATAGGGTATATAATATTAAATTTAAATAAAGTTCAGCCTTCATCTCATTTACAACTTTTGCCTAGTAAAAAAGTTGAAATAATTTTTATTGCATTTTTTATTTTTTGTTTTTTTTCTTTATTTTTTATTTTTAGAAATATTATAAACTTTGTTGGATTGGATGAAATTTATACTCAAAGAGAACTTGGAAGAAGTAGTAACTTATTTCAAGGCTATATGTTAACTTATTTACCTAATGTGATTTGTTCAGCTTTAATGGCTTTCGGGCTTATAAAAAATAGAAAGATATATATATTGATGGCATTTGCTGGATATTTATTAATTTTTGGTATTTCTGCACAAAGAGCAGTTTTTCTAATGCCATTTATTATTATTTTATTATTTTATTATTTAAAAAATAATGATTTTAAAAAAAATTATCTAATTTTATTTAACCTGTTTGTTTGTTTGACTTTTGTTTTTATTAGCTATTTACCACCAAGTTCTTTAAGAGAGTTCTTGGGATTTTATTTTTTAACTCGTATATTTGCAACTCCAGGTATTATGTTTTCTCTTTATCATGATGTATTTATTCCTAATAATTTGACATATTGGAGTCATATAAAAGGTTTTAGTCTTGTAATCGAAAAACCATCTGCTTTCATTTATGAAAGTGATTGGCCTCAATTGGGTTGGATTGTAGCTAAGTATAAGTTAGGTATAGTAAGTAACTCTAATGCGAATTTATTTGCTGCTGATGGACTTGCTGCTGCGGGTGGGTTAGGTATTATTATATTATGTATAATATTTTATTTTTATTTATTTATTTTTGATTATTTAACAAAAAATATAAATACTGTTTTTAAAGTTTTAGTCGCATTTCCTATAGGTCTTGCATTAACAAATGGATCTTTAGCTACAATTTTATTATCCTTTGGAGGTTTATTTTGGTTGCTATTGTTCGCGTATCTAAAAACCAACAAAGCTTATCAGTAGAGTAATTTATGTTTAAAAATAAAATTTTATTAATCACAGGTGGTACAGGTTCATTTGGTAATGCTGTGCTAAAACGCTTTTTAGAAACGGATATTAAAGAAATTCGTATCTTTAGCCGTGATGAAAAAAAGCAAGATGATATGCGTAAAAAATACCATTCATCTAAACTGAAATTTTATATCGGTGATGTACGGGATTATAATAGCGTGCTTAATGCAACGCGTGGCGTAGATTATATTTACCATGCTGCCGCACTTAAGCAAGTTCCATCTTGTGAATTTCATCCAATGGAAGCGGTTAAAACCAATGTTCTTGGCACTGAAAATGTTTTAGAAGCGGCTATTCAGAACCGTGTAAAACGTGTGGTATGTTTAAGTACTGACAAAGCTGTCTATCCAATCAATGCTATGGGTATTTCTAAAGCCATGATGGAAAAAGTCATGGTGGCGAAGTCACGTAACTTAGAAGAATTGGAAACAGTAATTTGTGGTACACGCTATGGTAATGTCATGGCCTCTCGTGGTTCTGTGATTCCATTATTTGTAGATCAAATGCGTCAAGGTAAACCGCTTACCATTACTGACCCAAACATGACCCGCTTCATGATGACATTAGAAGATGCGGTTGATCTGGTATTGTATGCATTTGAACACGGCGAAAATGGCGATATCTTTGTTCAAAAAGCTCCAGCAGCAACGATTGAAGTGTTAGCTCAAGCATTAAAAGAATTGCTCAATGTAGAAGATCATCCTGTTTCAATTATGGGCACGCGTCATGGTGAAAAAGCCTATGAAGCCTTACTCAGCCGTGAAGAAATGGTAGTTGCAATAGACCAAGGATATTATTTCCGAGTACCGGCAGATCAACGCGACCTGAACTATGAAAAATATGTAGAAGATGGTGATTTAAAAATTACTCAATACGAAGATTATAATTCACATAATACCGAGCGTTTAGATGTTGAAGGTATGAAAAAGTTATTATTAAAACTTGAATTTGTGCGTGCTTTAACTCAAGGTCAATATATAGATCCAGAGGCTTAAACATGAAAATTTTAGTCACAGGTTCCAACGGTTTTATTGCAAAAAACTTAATTCAATTCCTGTCTGAAGAATCAGAAATCGAAGTTTTAAAATTTAACCGAGATTCTAGTTCAGAAGAGTTAGAGCAATCTGTACTTGCTGCGGACTGGATTGTACATTTAGCGGGAATAAACCGCCCTTTAAATGAGCAAGAGTTTATTGAGGGAAATATTACCCTGACGCAAAAAATTGCAAATATTCTTAAGCGAGCAAAAAAGCAGACTCCTATTATTCTTTCTTCGTCTATTCAGGTAGAACGTGATAATGCCTATGGCCAGAGTAAATTGGGTGGTGAACAGGTTTTATTGGAACTGCAGCAACAGCAGGGCAATCCTGTTTATGTTTGCCGTTTAGCCAATGTGTTCGGTAAGTGGTCACGTCCAAATTATAACTCGGCTGTTGCAACATTTTGCTATAACACTGCAAATGACTTACCGATTCAGATTCATGATGAAAATGCGCTTATTCGTCTAGTCTATGTGGATGATGTCGTAGAGTCATTCTGGAATGTTATTCAAGGTACACAAAAGGTAGAGCAAACTTTCGTTATAGAACCTGAATATCAAATCAGCGTCGGTGAGTTGGCTAAAACGCTGGCAGGCTTTAAACACTCACGTGAAACCTTGATTACGGATCGAGTGGGTACTGGTTTAACCCGTGCATTGTATTCAACCTATTTAAGTTTCTTAAAACCTGAACAGTTTGACTATAGCGTACCTAAATATGGCGACCAGCGTGGAGTATTTGTTGAAATGCTGAAAACGCCCGATGCAGGGCAGTTCTCCTACTTTACTGCACATCCGGGGATTACGCGTGGTGGACATTATCATCACACCAAAACAGAAAAATTCTTGGTAATTAAAGGTAAGGCATTATTTAAGTTTAAGCATGTGGTTACAGGTGAGTTCTATGAGCTTGAAACTTGTGGCGATGAACCACGAATTGTGGAAACTGTGCCAGGCTGGACCCATGATATTACCAATATCGGTGAAGATGAAATGGTAGTGATGCTCTGGGCAAATGAAATATTTGACCGTGAAAAACCAGATACTTATGCCATGCCACTAACACATTAAGAGTTAAGATTGTGAAGAAATTAAAATTAATGACCGTTGTTGGAACGCGTCCTGAAATTATTCGTTTATCACGTGTTATGTCTGCGTGTGATCAATATTTTGATCATGTTCTGGTACATACAGGCCAAAACTATGATTATGAACTCAATGAAATTTTCTTTACCGATTTGGGTATTCGTAAACCTGACCATTTTTTAAATGCTGCTGGTGCAACAGGTGCAGAAACGATTGGTAATGTGATTATTGCTGTAGATAAAGTATTAGAAGAAGTGCAACCAGAAGCATTACTTGTGTTGGGCGATACGAATAGCTGTATGGCGGTCATTCCTGCTAAGCGTCGTAAGATTCCAACTTTCCACATGGAAGCTGGGAACCGTTGTTTTGATATGCGAGTGCCAGAAGAAATTAACCGTCGCATTGTCGATCATACTGCTGACATTAATTTAACTTATAGCACGATTGCACGAGATTACTTGTTAGCTGAAGGCCTACCTGCAGATCAGGTGATTAAAACAGGTAGCCCAATGTTTGAAGTGTTAAATCACTATAAGGCTAAAATTGAAGCATCAGATGTATTAGAGCGTTTGGGCTTAAACGAGCATCAATATTTTATTGTCAGTGCGCATCGTGAAGAAAATATTAATTCGGATCAAAACTTTTTAGATCTGGTTAAGATGCTGAATGCAGTGGCTGAGAAATATCAATATCCTGTGATTGTTTCAACGCACCCTCGTACTCGTAAGCGTATTGAAGAGCTAAATATTGAATTTCATCCACTCATTCAGTTATTAAAACCACTTGGATTCAGTGATTACAATAAGTTGCAACTTTCTGCAAAAGCAACATTGTCGGATAGCGGCACCATTAATGAAGAATCTTCTATTCTGAATTTTCCTGCTTTGAACTTGCGTCAGGCACATGAACGTCCTGAAGGTATGGAAGAAGCTGCGGTGATGATGGTGGGTTTAACTGCAGAGCGGATTTTACAAGGTTTAGAGATTTTGGATCATCAACCACGTGGCGAAGAACGATTATTGCGCTTAGTGGCTGACTACAGTATGCCAAACGTGAGTGAAAAGGTGGCGCGTATAATTTTAAGCTATACCGACTATGTGAATCGTGTAGTGTGGAAGAAGTACTAAAATATGAAAATTCTTCTTTTAACGCAGTGGTTTGATCCTGAACCTACTTTTAAAGGACTGGCTTTTGCCAAAGAGTTAAAACGACAAGGTCATGATGTTCAGGTACTCACGGGGTTCCCAAATTATCCAGGTGGGAAAATTTATGATGGATATAAATTAAAACTTTATCAACGTGAAGAAGTAGATGGAATATCCATTTTACGTGTTGCTTTATATCCTAATCATGATAGCTCTGCGTTAAAAAGAATTTTTAACTATATTAGCTTTGCATTTATGGCAATACTTTTTGGCATTTTTGCAACCAAAAAAGCCGATGTCATTTATGCTTATCATCCCCCGTTAACTGTGGGGATCGCTGCTATTTTTATGAAACTTTTTCGACGTACACCGATTGTCTATGACATTCAGGATATGTGGCCTGATACCCTAAAAGCAACAGGCATGCTGAATAACAATAAAATTTTAAATCTTATTGATTCAGTCTGTAAGCTGGTTTATAGGTTTGCTGATCATATTGTCGTTTTATGTCCAGGCTTTAAAAAGCTGCTGACAGAACGTGGTGTACCAGAAGAAAAAATTAGCATTATTTATAATTGGTGTGATGAGCAGAGTTTAACGCAGGCTCAGTCTGCAAAGGTTGAATATCAACAACTCATGCAGAATAAATTTAATATTGTTTTTGCAGGAAATATGGGAAAAGCTCAGGCTTTGGATACTATTTTAGAGGTTGCTAAAAAAGTCCAACATATTAAGGATATTCAATTTGTCTTTGTTGGCGGAGGAACAGAAACTGAACGTTTAAAACAACGTTTAATTGTTGAAAATATATCTAACGCGATTTTTATCCCTCGTATGCCTATGGCTGAAGTTGGCGGTGTATTAGAGCTGTCTAATTTATTACTGGTACACTTAAAAAAAGATCCTTTATTTGAAATCACAGTACCTTCTAAAACTCAGGCTTATATGGCGATGGGTAAACCCGTGTTAATGGCTGTAGAGGGTAATGCTGCTGATCTTGTAAAAGCTGCTGAGTGCGGTTGTGTAGCAATATCTGAAAATGTAGAAAGTATTCAGCAAGCTATTTTAAAAATTTATCACTTACCTGCTAGTGAGCAACTACAAATGGGCTTGAATGCGCGTAATTATTATTTACAGGAATTATCTTTAGAAAGTGGCGTTAAACAGTTCATTGAAGTTTTTGAAAAGGTACAACATGATTAAGCGCCTTCTCGATATTATCATCGCCTCCATCGCTCTGATCCTGCTTTCACCCCTTTATGCCTTTGTTGCTTACAAAGTAAAANNGACAGTGAACGTCTAACGCCTTTTGGTCAAATGCTACGTTCTACCAGTCTGGATGAAATGCCGGAACTGTGGAACGTGATTAAAGGCGATATGAGTATTGTTGGCCCACGCCCCCTGCTGATGGAATACCTGCCGCTCTACAGCCCTGAACAGGCCAAACGCCATGATGTAAGACCGGGCATGACGGGTTACGCGCAGGTCAATGGCCGCAATGCAATTGGCTGGGAAGAAAAATTCAAGCTGGATACCTGGTACGTCGAAAATCAGTCCATTTGGCTCGACTTCAAAATCATGTTTAAAACGGTACATAAAGTTTTAGCAAAAGATGATATCAGTGCCGAGGGTGAAGCGACCATGAGCAAATTTACCGGTACAAAAACGGATAATCTCCATGACTGAAATCTATGCTGTGTATGGCGCTTCAGGTTGTGGCCGAAGCCTGATGCCTGTCGCCCGCCAGCAATTACAGCGTCAGAATATAAATGCCGGAATCTATTTTATAGATGATAGTTTGATCGAAGAAATGACGGTTAATGGGCATAGAGCATTAAATTATGCAGCATTTAAAAATCTAAAGGCTGATAGAAAATCAGTTCTCATTGCGATTGCCAATAGTCAGATCCGTGAAAAAATAGCTAAAAAACTTGAACAAGATGCAATTGAGCTATGGACGGTACAGGCAGATAATGTCGTGCACATGGATGCAATAGAAATTGCCCCAGGTGCTGCTTTAAGTCCATTTGTAACTCTCACTTCCAATATTAAGATTGGCAAATGTTTTCATGCCAATTTATACAGTTATGTTGAGCATGACTGTGTCATTGGTGATTACGTCACCTTTGCTCCCGGGGTGAAATGCAATGGCAATATCCATATCGAAGATCATGCCTATATTGGTACAGGTGCCGTGATTAAACAGGGTACACCTGACAAGCCTTTAGTGATTGGTAAGGGGGCTGTGGTCGGTATGGGGGCTGTGGTCACCAAGAGCGTTCCACCGGGTGTGACCGTAGTCGGCAATCCGGCACGGATTCTAGAGAAAAAATAAGTTTTTAAATTTTAAAAATTCAGGAAACATTATGTTAAATACTGCATTTGAACCATGGCCAAGTTTTACTCAGGAAGAAGCGGATGCGGTTTCTCAGGTATTATTGTCGAATAAAGTCAACTACTGGACTGGACAGGAATGCCGAGAGTTTGAAAAAGAATTTGCTCAGTTCGCAGAAACCCAGTATGCCGTGGCATTGGCGAATGGAACAGTAGCGCTGGATGTCGCATTAAAGGCATTAGGTATTGGTGCAGGGGATGATGTGATTGTTACCTCACGTACCTTTCTGGCCTCGGCCAGCTCCATTGTAACAGCTGGGGCAAATCCGATCTTCGCTGATGTTGAACTGGACTCCCAAAATATTTCTGCACGAACAATTGAAGCAGTTTTAACCCCAAATACCAAAGCGATTATCTGTGTACATCTGGCGGGCTGGATGTGCGACATGGATCCGATCATGCAGTTGGCTTCCGATAAAGGCCTGTATGTAATTGAAGACTGTGCACAGGCGCATGGGGCAAAATACAAAGGCAAATCTGCGGGTTCAATCGGTCATGTCGCGGCCTGGTCCTTCTGTCAGGACAAGATTATGACNNCCGGGTTTCCGCTGGTTACATGATTCCTTTGGTACCAACTGGCGCATGATGGAAATGCAGGCCGTGATTGGCCGTATTCAGTTGAAAAAGATGTCAGAATGGACACAAAAAAGAACTGAAAATGCTGAAAGAATTTTGAGTTGTTTTGAGAATAGTCCATATTTTACTGTACATCGCCCATCCGATGATTATGTACATGCTGCTTATAAATGTTACGTGCAAGTCAATATCGATGCTTTGCCTGAAGGATGGTCACGTGATCGAATTATGGCAGAGATTAATGCTTTGGGCGTGCCTTGTTTTAGCGGATCTTGCTCAGAGGTCTATTTGGAGCATGCGTTTGATCACACAAAATGGCGTCCAGTAGAACGTTTGAAAAATGCTCAGCAATTGGGTGAAACTAGTTTAATGTTTTTGGTGCATCCGACATTAACAGAAAATAATATTCAAACAACCGAATATGGCATTCAACAAGTGATTGCTCGTATATAATCTATCAATGATTCAGTCACGTAGAATGTACCGATGGGTGCATTTGATAAATTTATCCAGGTTTCAATTTAGTCATTCTAATATTTAAATTGAGTTGAAACTTATAAGTCATATTGAGAAGACACATCACGTGAAATCTATCATCTTGCCATTAGTTGAATCTCCACGATCAGCAAAATTAGTATTTTTGGTCGTCTTGGACTTCTTTATTTTCCCGGTTCTGATCTGGCTTTGTTATGCCATTCGACAGTTTGATCTCGGTGCAGAAGTTGTACCCAATATTCCCTTTGGGTCAGTTTGGGTCAGTGCTATTGCAGTCTTTGCGCTGTTTATTTGTGGTGTATACCGTTTTATTGTTCGTACCTTTAATGAATTTTTTATTGCCAAATTAGGTCTGGCAACCATATTAAGCGTGATTGGTTTGTACTTGTTGGCTTATAGTACACATGCCTTTATTCCGACATCAATCCCTTTAATGTTTGGCTTTATGATGTTCGCTTGGGTTTGGTTCAGCCGGGGTATTATTCGTTTTGTCGTTCAATCTTATTTGAAGTCAGGTGTACCGAAAAAACGTATCGCGATTTATGGAGCAGGTCATGCTGGTCAGCAAGTAGCAGCTACTTTAAACCGTTCTAATGAACATCTACCGATTATATTTATTGATGATGATCCTTCTTTAAGTGGCCAAAATATTGGTGGTATCCAAGTTTTTTTACCACATACTGCTTTGAAATGTTTTACAAAATTCAAAATTGATGAAATCTTAATTGCACTGCCGTCAGTAGGGCGAATACGTAAAAGTGAAATTATCAAGTTTTTAGAGCCGGCTCATTTAAAAATTACCGAGATTCCGGGTCTGACTAAATTGGTCAATGGTGAAATTCGAATTTCTGATATTCAGGAAGTGGATATTATTGATTTACTGGGGCGTGATCCTGTACCACCAGTTCCAGCGCTTTTGGCTAAAAATATTAAAAATAAAGTAGTCATGGTCACAGGCGCAGGTGGCTCGATTGGTTCAGAACTATGTCGTCAAATTATTAGAAATCAGCCTGTCAAAATTATTATTTATGAGCTAACAGAATTTGCTTTATATCGTATCGATAAAGAATTACGTCTTACGGCAAGCTGTGAAATTATTCCAATTCTAGGTTCAGTTCTCGACGAACGTAAATTAGAACGGGTGATTGAACAATATGGCGTACAAACCGTTTATCACGCTGCTGCTTATAAGCATGTGCCGCTGGTGGAGTGTAATCCGCTGGCAGGTTTGAAAAACAATGCTGTTGGAACCGCCTTTAGTGTGAATGCGGCGGTAAAAAAAGGTGTAGAAACCTTTGTGTTGATTTCAACTGATAAAGCGGTACGTCCAACCAACGTGATGGGTGCGACCAAACGTATGGCAGAGCTGTACTGTCAGGCTATGGCAGAGGCTCAGAATCAGACTCAGATCAGTATTGTGCGCTTTGGTAATGTCCTCGGTTCTTCGGGCTCGGTCGTGCCGCTGTTTAAACAGCAAATTGCCAAAGGTGGTCCGATTACCGTGACTGATCCAGAAGTAACCCGTTTCTTTATGACCATCCCGGAAGCCTCGCAGCTGGTGATTCAGGCCGGTGCCTTGGGGACGGGGGGCGACGTGTTTTTGCTGGACATGGGCGAGCCGGTGCGGATTCAGGATCTGGCTAGACAAATGATTGCCCTCAGTGGCCTCAAGGTCCGAGATGCTAAGAATCCGAATGGCGATATTGAAATTCAATATACGGGATTACGTCCGGGCGAAAAACTCTATGAAGAATTGCTGATTGACGAAGAAAATACAGAAATTACTTCACATACGCGTATTCTGCGATCTGTCGAAAAACATTATCCATTAGCAGAAATTCTGGCAGTATTTAACCGCATACATGAACTTACAGCGACTCAGACCGACATTGAATGGGCGCTGGCACAATTAGAACATTATGTGGATGGTTATGTACGCGGTAACGAAATTAAAGTGAACTAGGTTTTTATAGATATGATCAAGAAAGCAATTCTCCCTGTAGCTGGTTTAGGTACGCGTTTTTTACCTGCCAGCAAATCCATTCCCAAAGAGATGGTGACTGTTGTGGATCGCCCTGCGATTGAATATGTGGTGCGTGAAGCAGTTGCTGCCGGGATTGAGCAGATTATTCTGGTGACCCATTCTTCCAAGGCTTCGATTGAAAACTATTTTGACCGTAACTTTGAGCTTGAAACCACCCTTGAGCAAAAAAATAAGACCGACTTACTCAAAGAAATTACTGAAATTTTGCCTGCAGGTGTCAGTGTGATTAGTGTACGTCAGCCTCAGCCTTTAGGTTTGGGCCATGCGGTATTATGTGCCAAAGCCGTGATTGGTGATGATGATTTTGCAGTGCTGTTACCAGATGTGCTGGTGAAAGATCAGGATCCGGAAAATGATCTGGCACGCATGATTCAGCGCTTTGTACAGTCTAAAGCTTCACAAATCATGGTGGAAGCAGTGCCTGAACATCTGGTCGACCAGTATGGCATCGTGGATGTTACTGCATCACCTGCCGAAGGGAGCAGTATCGTCATGCAAGGCATTGTCGAGAAACCGGCAGTGGGCACTGCACCTTCGAATCTGTCTGTGGTGGGGCGTTATATTCTGCCCGCCAAAATCATGCAATTGCTAGAACAGACGCCACGTGGCGCCGGCAATGAAATCCAGCTGACCGATGCGATTGCCATGTTGCAGCAAACCGAAGCTGTGGAAGCCTATCGCATGAAAGGCCAGACCTTTGACTGTGGCAGCAAGCTCGGTTATCTAAAAGCGGTTTTACATTATGGCGTTGATCATCCTAAACTTGGTAGAGAGTTTAAAGCCTTGATTCAGGAACTGGCTTTATAATCAAAAAATAATAAGAAAGGAATATTATGAAAGTCGCAGTTTTAGGAAAAACCTTATTTTCTGGAGTCATGTCGGCTCTTTTATCTGAATGTGGTCACCAGGTGGTCTGGTGTAATAGCTTCAATGCAGATGAGTCGGCTCGGCCCTATTTCCAGGATGAGTCCCTCCAGCTATTACTGCAAAAACAGGAAAAATCTGGCTTTTTAAACTGTTGCGATTTTCAGCATCTGGATTTTAATCAGGATGTGTTTTTCTTTAGTTTTAATGCGACTGAAGAACAGCAAGCGTTTCAGATGCTGGACACCATCCGACATGCCTGTTTTGCCCATCCCAAGCTGATGATTAATGCTTCGACCTTTGGCTTGCATGGCACGCAGCGCTTTCAGCAGTTGCTGCCGAATGATGACTGGATTTATCTGCCAGATATTATTCAGGAAGGCAATGCACTGCGTAGCTTTATTCGAGCTAGTCAACTGATAGTGGGTTGTGATCGTGAAAATATACAGCCTAAAATTAAAGAGTTATTACGGCCATTATTTCCACGTGCCCAGCAATATTTGTTTATGCCAGTTCTGGATGCTGAATTTACCAAACTGAGTATTTCTGGCATGCTCGCCACCCGGATCAGTTATATGAACGATCTGGCCAGTGTGGCAGAAAAGCTAGGTATTGATATTGAACAGGTACGGCAAGGCATGGCGGCGGATAACCGGATTGGTTCTGCCTATCTGTTCCCCGGTGTCGGTTTCGGTGGAGAGAATTTCTCCCATGATATCCGGACGCTTACTCACGCCGTGGCAGATTCAGGAGTGAAAAACCAGTTGCTGGAACAGGTCTGGGACATTAACGAACAGCAAAAAGAATTATTGTTCCGTAAACTCTGGAACTATTTCCGTGGAGACTTAAAGGGTAAAGTCATTGCGATCTGGGGTGCAGCCTTTAAGGAAAATACTCCAAGTATCCAGCAGTCTCCGGTACATGCCATGCTGACCGCTTTGTGGGCACAAGGCGTGACGGTCAAGCTGCATGATCCTCAGGCAATGGCGAATATTGAAAAGGTCTATGGGCCACGGCAAGACTTAATCCTGTGCGAAGACCAGTATCAGGCCGTGGAAGGGGCACATGCCTTATGTCTGATGACGGCCTGGAAACGGTATGGCAGTCCGGATTATCCGTATCTGATCAAGCTGATGCAACATCCCCTGATTTTAGATGGGCGTAATCTGTATGATCCGACGTATGTCAAGACACGTGGTTTTAATTATATTGGGGTGGGACGTTAATGTTGAGTCATTTTAATCCAAATCTCGACACTGAAACTGTGTGTCAGAAACTCGCCTCGAACAAAGAACAGCTTCAATCTGAGCATCTGCGGGAACTATTTGCTGCTGACCCAGAGCGCTTTAATCGATATTCTATCCAGTTTGAACAATTGCTATTTGACTATAGTAAACACAGAATCAATAAAAATGTGCTGCAGGGGCTGATCGAATGGGCCGATTCGCAGAACCTCAGATCATGGATTGGCTCCCTATTTTCCAGTCAGGAAATCAACTATACCGAGCAGCGTGCTGCCATGCACTGGGCACTACGCCTGCCTAAACAGGATCAACAGCATGCTGATCTGGCAGCTGATGTACATGCCCAGCTGGAGCGGATGTATGCCTTGGTGGAACAGATTCATGCCGGACAGCGCCGTGGTGCCACCGGTGAAGTCATTCAGGATGTGGTCAATATCGGGGTGGGCGGATCAGATCTGGGTCCTTTGATGGTCACGCACGCTTTATCTGATTTTAAATACCAGTCTGCCCAGCCACTCAACGTACATTTTGTTTCGACTATGGATGGAAGTCAGCTGTCCGAGCTGTTGCACCAGCTGCGTCCAGAAACGACACTGTTTATTATTTCTTCCAAATCCTTCGGTACCATAGATACTCTGACCAATGCACAAACAGTCCGTTTATGGCTGGAAAAGGCCTTAGGTCAACATCCCTATATCCTCAAGCACCATTTTATTGGAGTATCGACCAAGCCGGAAAAAATGACCACATGGGGTATTGCACCGGAAAACCAGTTATTGCTTTGGGATTGGGTTGGCGGGCGTTATTCACTCTGGTCCTGTATCGGACTGCCAATTGCCTTGAGTATCGGGATTGAAGGCTTTAAGCAGCTGCTGGCGGGTGCCTATGCCGTGGATCAGCATTTTCAGTACCAGCCTTTCGAACGCAATATTCCGGTATTGATGGGACTTTTGGGAGCATGGAATACCAATTTTCTGGATATTCAGACCCATGCAATTCTGCCTTATGATGGGCGGCTGAAATATTTTGCCTCCTATCTGCAACAGCTGGAAATGGAATCCAACGGCAAATCAATTCAACGTAATGGCGAGAAAGTCCAGCTAGATACCTGCCCGATTATCTGGGGTGAGGTCGGGCCGAATGCCCAGCATGCCTTCTATCAGTTATTGCATCAGGGTACGCAGTCAGTCAGCTGTGATTTTATTGCACCGGTAGAACGTTATAACAGCCAGCAATATACCTATGCAGACAGCGCTGAAGCATTAGTCGAACAACATCATCTGGCCTTATCCAACTGTCTGGCGCAATCGCGCTTACTGGCTTTTGGCAATGAAGCACTGGATCAAACTGAATTGGCGAGCTTACCGGCTTATAAACAGTATGAAGGTAATCAGCCGAGCAGTACCCTGTTATTGCAGGAACTCAATCCATACAGTTTGGGCATGCTTATTGCACTGTATGAGCACAAGGTATTTGTCCAGTCCGTGCTGTGGAATATCAATCCGTTTGACCAGTGGGGCGTAGAAAAAGGCAAGGAAATTGCCAACCAGCTATTGCCAATACTGAATGGTGAACAAACCGATCTGGATGGTTTGGACGGTTCTACCCAAGGCCTCATTAAAATTTTATTAGGAAAGTCAAATGGCTAAAATTTTGGTCACAGGTGGGGCAGGCTATATTGGTTCACATACCTGTGTAGAATTGTTGAATGCCAGACATGAGGTAATTGTACTTGATAATCTGTGCAATAGCTCCTCCGAGTCCTTAAGCCGAGTAGAAAAGCTGACCAAAAAAAGCCTGACCTTTGTGGAAGGCGATATCCGGGATAGCCAGTTACTGGATCAGGTCTTTCAGCAAAATTCGATTGATGCGGTAATTCATTTTGCCGGTCTTAAAGCAGTCGGTGAAAGCCAGCAGATTCCATTGGCTTATTTTGATAATAATATTGCCGGTTCAATTAGTCTGGTTCAGGCGATGCAGCGCGCACAGGTGTATAAACTGGTCTTTAGCTCTTCCGCCACTGTGTATGGTGAAGATAATCCTTCTCCATATCAGGAAGATATGCCCTTAAGTATGCCGAATAATAATTATGGCTATACCAAGTTGGTTGTTGAGCAGATGTTAGAAAAAGTAGCAATTGCAGATGAACGTTGGTCCATTGCCTTGCTACGTTATTTTAATCCGGTCGGCGCGCATAAAAGTGGACAGATTGGTGAAGATCCATTGGGTATTCCCAACAATCTGATGCCTTTTGTGACTCAAGTTGCGGTAGGTCTGCGTGAAAAGCTGTCTATTTTTGGCCATGATTACGACACGGCNNGCAAGTTTCTATGCAGACAATGCGCGTGCAGTAAAAGAGTTGGGCTGGACACCCGAATATGGCTTGGAAGATATGCTTGCTGACAGCTGGAAATGGCAGAAGCAGAATCCCAAAGGATATGGATCATAGATATGAATTTTATTTATGGGGTTATTTGTCATCAACTTACCCATTCACTGGTTTTTCTGGTGAATGAGCTGCTGAAAAGTCCTCATAGTATTATTCTTATTCATGTCGATCAGAAAGCCGACCTTGCCCCATTTCATACTCAATTCGGACAGCATGATCAGGTATATTTTTTAGCAGACCGGACAGATGTACGATGGGGCAGCTATAGCCAAATTGAAGTCATGTTAAAACTCCTGCAGGAAGCGCAAAAATATGATTACGGCTATTTTTTCTTCCTGTCCGGAGATGACATTCCTTTATGTTCCAATACCGCAAGAGAATTATTTCTAGAAAAAGAATATCAGAAACAGACCGAGTTTGTGGGCCATGATGATTTAGCAGATGATGTGGAACAACGGGTGAATGTCCTGTATTTACCGATTATGTATCAGAAAGCTAAATCACCATTATTTCAGTTCCTGAACAGATGGGCATTATGGTATTGCCGGCACTTCCGGAAACAGGATATTTCTCATTTACCTAAACTATATAAAGGTTCAAACTGGATTACCCTCACCGATCAGGCGGTAACATTTATTCTGGATTATCTGGAAGCGAATCCGGATTATGCAAAAACCTTTAAATCTTCACTCTGTGCAGATGAAATCTTTTTCCATACCATTATTTATAATTCCCATTTTCAGCAACGCATCTATCATGCCCAGCATAGGATAGAGGATTGTGAAACAGGGCTAAGATATATTGACTGGGATTCAGGACCGGATTATCCAAGGACTTTAGATGAATCTGATTTTGATAAAATGAAGCAGTCAGGCATGCTGTTTGCGCGAAAAATGAATCCAAATATCATAGTGGATATACTCGAAAAACATTTTTCATAAAAAGCTGCAGACCGGAAAAGTACCCTAAAAACTGGAGTTTTTTCTCTGGTTTAAAGGGCACTGTTTTCAGATTTTTTTGAGGACTTAAGCTTCGCCCTGGATCAGCTGGGTCAGCTCAGCAACATAGTCCTGCATCGGCCATGGATGATGATCACGGCGGCTTTCAATATTCAAACGCAATAACGGTTCAGTATTGGATGCACGCACATTAAAACGCCATGTGCCAAAATTCAGGCTGACGCCGTCGGTCTGGTCGATTTCAGGTTTTTGATCGGCATAATGATCGAAAAGTTTTTGAATGGTTGCTTGGGTATCGGCCACTTTAAAATTAATTTCACCTGAACATGGGAACTTGGCGATCATTTCTTCCACAAGAGAAGATAAGGATTTTCCTGTTTCAGACAGTACAGCCATAGCCAGTAACCATGGAATCATGCCGCTGTCACAGTAAGCAAAATCACGGAAATAGTGATGGGCACTCATTTCCCCGCCATAAGCCGCATTATGTTCACGCATGACATCTTTAATGAAGGCGTGACCTGATTTTGATTGGACGGTAATCCCCTGATACTGCTCCACGACATCGAGCGTATTCCAGACCAGACGCGGGTCATGGACAATTTTTTCACCAGACTGCTTCAGCAGGAATGCCTGTGCCAGAAGGCCAACAATATAATAACCTTCAATGAACTGCCCTTTTTCATCGAACAGGAAGCAACGGTCAAAGTCGCCATCCCAGGCAATGCCCATATCCGCACCATGCTGAATGACCGCATCACGGGTGCTATCACGGTTTTCAACCAGAATTGGATTCGGGATGCCATTCGGGAAGTTACCATCGGCCTCATTATGAATTTTGACAAATTCAACCGGGATCTGTAGCTGTTGAAATTTCTGTTCAATCGCATCGACTACATGACCTGCGGCACCATTACCAGCATTCATCACCAGTTTCATCGGGCGGATTTTTGCCGGATCGATATAGGTCATCAGGTGGTCGATAAATTCTGGCAGGATATTATATTTTTCCGTATGACCTTTTTGGCTAACTTCAATGAATTGCCCTGATTCGGCCAAGGCCTGAATTTCTTTTAAGCCTGTATCTGCACTGATCGGACGGGCATTTTCACGCACCAGTTTCATCCCATTATAGTCCATTGGATTATGGCTGGCAGTAACTTCAATACCACCCTGAACATCCAGGTGGAAAGCTGCGAAATAAACTTCTTCGGTCCCGGTCATGCCAAGATCCAGCACATTGACCCCGGCATCATTCAAGCCGCGAATGGTGGCCTGTTTTAGCTCTTCACTGCTGAGTCGTATATCACAACCAATGGCTACTGTTTTAGGTTGATAAATTTGTCCATAAGCCCGGCCAATTTTGTAGGCGATATCTTCATTGAGTTCTGTACCCAGTTTGCCACGAATATCATAGGCTTTGAAGCAAGTCAGTTTTGTCATTTAGAGGCTCTCCATTCAGAAGAAAAAGGCCGGTTCCCCAGCCTTGATTCAATTTTAATTATTCTACGGTAACCGATTTTGCCAGGTTGCGTGGCTGATCCACATCCGTACCACGTAGCACTGCCACATGATAGGAGAGTAACTGCACCGGGATGCTATACACAATCGATGCCAGTACTGCATTGACTGACGGAATATGTACCACATGCTGGCGTTCTTTGGCTTTAATGCCACTGTGCTCATCAGCAAAAACAAACAGTTCACCACCACGTGCCTGAACTTCTTCCATATTGGATTTGAGTTTGTCCAGCATGTCATCCTGTGGCGCCAGAATCACCACTGGCATGTCATTGTCGACCAGTGCCAATGGCCCATGTTTCAGTTCACCTGCAGCATAACCTTCCGCATGAATATATGAAATTTCTTTTAGCTTGAGTGCACCTTCCAGAGCGATCGGGAAGTGGGTGCCGCGGCCCAAGAACAGGCAGTGCTGCTTTTCAACAAACAGTTCAGAAAGGCGTAGAAGCTCATCATCATGACGCAAGGTATCCAGCATGACTTTAGGCATATGCCAAAGTCCTGTGGTAATTTCCGTCATTTGTTCTGTGGAAATAGTATTTTTTACAGAACCGATTTTCAGTACCAACAGCATCAATGCAGCAAGCTGGGTAGTAAAAGCTTTGGTTGAAGCCACACCAATTTCAGGGCCTGCTAGTGTCAACAGACTATGCTGAGTTTCACGCACCATCGAAGAGGTCGCCACGTTACAGATGGTCATCGTGGTAATGTCCAAGCCTTTGGCAGTTGCACGTTTCTGTGTATCACGTAAGGCAGCTAAAGTATCGGCAGTTTCACCAGACTGGGAAATACACACATATAGCGTGTTATTCACAATGACCGGAGTGCGATAACGGAACTCACTGGCAATCTCGACCTGGCAAGGCAGGTCAATCAGTTGTTCAAACCAGTATTTGGCGATCATACCGGCATGATAGCTGGTACCACAGGCAATAATCTGGATTTGCTGGATTTTTGAGAAGTCTTGTTCTGCACTGGCAAGGAAATCTTCACGCAGGTCATTGCCATTTAAAGCTTGGGAAATGGTCTGTTTGATCGCTTCAGGCTGCTCATAAATTTCTTTGAGCATGTAGTGCTTGTATTCACCTTTAGACGCATTGCTGACCGCAGCATCCAGTTCCTTGACCGGACGATCGACCAGTTGACCATCGACAAAGACTTCAATGGTGGTACGGGTCAAACGGGCAATATCACCTTCTTCCAGGTAGATAAAACGGTTGGTAATCGGTAGCAGAGCCAGCTGATCAGAACTAATAAAGTTCTCGCCAATACCGACACCAATGACGAGCGGAGAACCTTCACGTACGGTAATCAGCTCATCCGGGTGGTCAGTATGTACGATACCCAGTGCATAGGCACCTTTCAGTTGTGGAACCACCTGGCGTACAGCTTCTAACAGGCTCGGGGTAGATTTCAGCGCATCATTGATCAGATGGGCAACCACTTCAGTATCAGTCTGTGAGGTAAACACATAACCTAAAGCTTCAAGATCATCTTTCAGTTCTTGGTAGTTTTCGATAATCCCGTTATGGACCACTGCTACATTTTCAGAAATATGCGGATGGGCATTTTCTTCAGTCGGTTTGCCATGGGTGGCCCAGCGTGTATGCGCAATGCCGAGTGAACCGCTAATCTGGGATTCATTCACAGCCTGTTCA
>DFCG01000169.1:0-36794 GCA_002367455.1 Acinetobacter sp. UBA3060
TACTTTTTTTATAATATACCTGTGGTATTTGGTTTTTTAAAATAATAAATATAATCAGTAGCTTACTTTGATTTTGATGGTCGTTTTATAGTGAAATTTTTCAGCTTGTAGACTATTTGTAGACTGTTGAGAAACATGCTTAAATCAGAACTGCTAAAGGTTACTGGAAGACTCATGAAACTCAACAAGTCCAATGTTGATGCTATCCCATTGACTGAATCTGGTCAAAAAATTTATAGAGATTCAGAATTGATTGGTTTTGGCGTCCGGGCAACAAATAAATCTAAATCCTATATTATTGAGCGCCGTCATGCAGGGGAGCTTTTTCGAGTGGTCCTTGGAAAGACTAATGAGTTATCCGCATTAGCTGCAAGAGCCAAGGCTCAAATGATTCTGGCCAAGATTGCTAATGGGGAATATGTGCGCCCAGGCAAAGCAAAGGAAATTAATAATGCTTTGGATCTTACTGTGCAGGATGCTCTAGATATCTACTTAAGGAAAAATGACTTTAAGCCAAAGACTGTGCGTCAATACAATAAATATTTTGATCTATACTTGGGCTGGTCTAATAAGAAGTTATTTGAAATTACAAAAAATGAAGTCTTAGATAAATTTCTTGAGGTCACAAATATCAGTCCATCATCTGCGAATGGAGCAGTTTCGCTGTTGGGTACCTTATGGAAGTATATGCATGTGCTTTATTCCAGCGATGATGATCCGATTCTAAAAACAAATCCGGTTGATGTGATTGCTGTTACAAAAGGATGGAATGTCATTGAACGTCGTGATCGCCATCTGCATAAGGATGTTATCTACAAATATTACAATGCTGTTCTGAACTATCAGGATGAGCTTAATTTAGAAAACACGGCACGTTCAAATACTCACAGAGATATTTTATTATTCGCTATGTATACAGGTTGCCGTCGCCAGGAAGTATGTCAATTAAAATGGACTGATATAAACTTTAAAAATGGTACTGTAATTTTTAAAGATACTAAGAACGGGAGTGATCACTTATTCCCAATTGGGGATCATCTCTTACTTATCTTAAAAGATCGGTTTTTGCTTCGTGAAAACGATTGGGTATTTCCGGCAACCAAAATTCCCACTTCAGCAAATATACATGCCACTAAGGTTGATCGCATCTTAAATGTTGTAGGTGAGCAAGTTGGATATTATGTATCAATGCATGATTTCCGACGTACATTCGCAACGATTTGCAATCTGCTTCGTTTCAATATCTATGTAACCAAGCGACTGCTGAATCATACGACCAGACCTAGAGTGGACGTAACCGGAGGATATGTTCAGATTCCTATGGAGGAATTAAGAGCATCCATGAATATGATTGAGGCGGTATATCAAGGAAAGATCAATTGCTTTGATTATGAAAGTGTCTGGGATGAAAGATTGAAGCAAATAAAAGCCCCTAACTAAGGGGCTTGTTTTATGCGTATTGGGCCGTGCAATGAACAGTGCGGCTATGCTCATAAGCCAGCACGTCACGTTTCTTATATGCCACACGACGACCGATTTTAGTATATGGCAAGTCAGATCCATCACACCGCATTCTTGCTAAAGTCCAGGGTGAGCAACCCAGATAAAGTGCTACAACTTCCTGGCTAAAATTCTGATCTTCGGGAGCACCAATGAACCATTCAAGCATTGAGCTTTTTTCCTTCTCAGAAGATTCTTGCAAATTCCTTAAGGCCATTTAAGACACCTCCTTTAAGCTTTTTACTACTGTTTCCGGCAATCCATACACATCTTTAAAAGCTTGATCAAAACCACCGTCAGCAATGAATTGATCCATGAGATTTACTTGCTTATCGATATTGCTATCTTCACAAGGCTCACATGGTTTTTGAATATCAATCATTGTTTTCTCCTTGAGCCTTCAAGTATTCAAATTTTGCATCTGCCCAGTTCTTTGCATCATATGGGCTTAAACCTTTTTTCTTGCACCAATCAGCGCACCAGAGCCATTGCGCATCATCAAATTGAGTAGGCTCAATGACTCGTTTAGAAATACTATCCATCACGCCACCTTCACATCTAAATAATCAGGGTTATCTAGGTGTTCTTCATATTCATCGAATAGCGCCTGACATGCTGCATTACCTGTTAAATCTTTCTTTAAAAGCACGTAACTCAGTGTCTTGCGTGTGCCTTTGCCGCTAAATGTCGAGCTGCCATCCGCAAGTTCATTTTTGGTATAACCCAATTTTTCTAGCCACAGCTTGAAACCAACTTCATGCTTCTTTTTAATTCTGAAGATCATCTGTACCCCCAGGTGTTCGCAAAATTTCGAAGGCAATCATCAATACCGAATAGGTTGATGTTGCGGTAAGTTCTAACCCGACCTTTGTGCTGCACAAGCAGCACGCGGGTCATTGAAGAGTAGGAGTAACTCATGGCGTTAGCGCCGCTTCTTGTGCTTCATACGCTGAATTAATCTGACTGATCTGCTCCTCAGTCATCTGAGCCGTGAAGGGCTCAAAGCGTGAAGCCATAATTGCGTTAAGTGATTCCAGATCGGTCGTGTTGCTGATCTCGTTAATTACTGACTGAATTGATTCATCGGGAAAAGCCTGGGCAGCTTTTAGCTCTTTACGCTTGGCTTTAAACACTTCGCCGATTTCAGACTTAGCTGGCTCACCTAAATTCAACTCAGCAATGTCAGCACCGATCTGATCGAGTTCCTCAAGAGAAGTGGCGTTATCAATACGTTGGTAGTACGGGGTTAGGTCAATTTCTGTAGCCACCGACTCGACAGCATCTTTCTTTTTGGCCATGCGCGCTTTCAGCGATGACGATCCGCTATTTGCCTTCGTTGTACTGGTTTCTGGTGCAGTGGGAGTAATATCAATTTCCTTATCTTTTTCCTCCTCAGCAATTGCCATACCCTTGAGCACATCTGGAAAAACATCACGTAGGGCATAAGAGCGAGCACGTAGCTTCAACATGCGTTTTGGATACTGCGTCCAAGGCCCCTGTTTACCTGATAGACCTGCCTTTTTCGCATCCTCCATTGT
The DNA here is from genome assembly GCA_002367455.1 of Acinetobacter sp. UBA3060. GTDB lineage: Bacteria > Pseudomonadota > Gammaproteobacteria > Pseudomonadales > Moraxellaceae > Acinetobacter. Next base: position 3,039 of record DFCG01000169.1, read on the forward strand.
GAATACTGAAGCAACTGGTTCTTCATTTTTCCGCTTCACAGTTACAGTGGCTTTTTGACCATCTTCGGAAATTTCCTCGCGGATGAAATCGAGCAGACCGGATCCACGAACAAGGGCAAGCATTGCATCACCCCAGATAGAAGGGCGACCATTAATCACGGCAATGTTTTGCATAGCTTGTAATGGCTGCAAGCCAATTTCAGCACCCCATTGCATAGCAACAAGAATGTTCCCAGGCTTGCGCTGGTAGTCCTTCGGCACAATGTCAGACTCGGCAAGGATGCCGGCAATCTGCATTGCTTCTTGCAGGTTGTTCGGAGTTAAGAAATTAACGGCAGCGTTTTGGCCTGTTTTAACAATTGAGTTCATATTCTTCTACCTTAAATCTTAATTAATGCGCAGCACGCGAGTGCTTGAAGTCTTCACAAATTGTTCGTAAATATCCGGGTGAGCGGCTTTCAGTGCTTTGCTATCTAGGGTGTTGCGTTCTTGGTATTTGAATGTTGCTAGACGCTTTTCCTCAGCAATAATCATCTCCGCATCTTCCATGCGGGTGCAGATTTGTAGCTTAAGGGTATCTAACTCACCACTGGCTTCTTTGATCGTGGCGTTTAGGTCCTTATATTCAGCGACCAGCTGAGCAAGGTCGTCATCTGCCTGTAGTGCCTGATCAGGATTATGAGTAGACCAGCGATGCAGAACATCATCAAACGTGGTTGGAGCTGGTGGTACGTCAGCCTGAACATGCTCATTCCAGAACTTTGAGCATTCATCTGTGAGCATTTCAAACAGCTCAGGATCGAATGCGACCTGATAGCTACGGAACTTCTGACCACCGATCAGCACACCCAAGCCACACATCGAAGCGCCTGTAATACCCATGTACCACTGCACTTGCGTCAGGTAGTAATCTGGCACCTGTTCAGACTGCTCATCACCCCACAATTTAGCCAGGTACTGGTTAGCAGTCTTGCATTCTAGAATACGGTCAGTGGTCAGCTTTCCATCTTTGATACGGACATTACCTGCAATTTCTGGATTGATAATGGCACGGTCAATATTGGCACGCATCCAGTCATGTTCAGGGTGAGCAATCGTTGCATTAACACGCTGTACCTTTACGCCGTTTCGTTTGGCGTACTCCTTTGCCACAATGTCTTCAAGCATGTTGCCCCAGTAGGCCGGTTCGCTGGTGCTGTCTTTTAGTTCAGAGCGACCGGTCTTGTCCAGCCAAAGCTGATACGGTGAGCTATATTTGCTTAAGCCCAAGATTGCCGCCACATCAGAACCACCAATACCAAGACGACGTGACTGCAACCATTCTTGACGAGCATCTTCAATGCTTTGTAAATTTACTTGAGTGTTCACTTTACACCTCCAACAGCTTTAACAATCGCTTCAGCTTGATAAGCAGCTTCTTTGTCCGCTGCATAGCCAGCCATTAAGGCAAGGCCCATAAAGATTGAAAATAAAAGGAGCCATGCAGCTACATTCGAAGCGACTTCTTTCGCTACAGATTTAGGTTTTGGATGTTGGTACAAGCGCTCAGATGTTTGGCGCGACTGGCCGAACTCCGGCAGGTTGCTTTGAATAGGATTTTTGTTCATAATTGATCTCGCAGTTATCTGTAAAAGCGCTTCGGGTCTCAAACTTCGGCGCTTTTTTGTTGTCTACGAGAACTAAAGTAAGTTAACTTACCTTATAAGTCAATACAAATGGTAATAAAAATTACTTTTGTGTTTTAATAGACAAAAGAAAACCCATCACAGGGATGGGTTGTTTGGAGTCATTAGAATGATTGGTATTACAAAAGAAGGTCAGTTAATAGAGGTAATGGATTCATCTCCACTAACCGGGGTGAAACTTATCGGTGTTTTAATTACTAATCCTAATGATTTAAGCGAAAACCATTTAAATATCGCTAATCACTTTTACCACAAAGATTCCCAACAACTTCATAAGTTAGTCCTAGAGGCTTTACGTATAAATCTGAATCACCACCATTTGTCGAGTGAGCAACCTTAACAACTTCATATAAAACCCCTTCGTCATTTTCATCTATTTCAATCCATTCACCTACGCGAGGATGGGTTTTGAATTGTCTAGCATAGAGTGATTTTGGTTTAGTTTCAGATATATCAATAACAATTAATTCAAGCATAAGTTCTCCACCCGATCCAAGAGCCGCCCGGGTATGCGGCTTTTTATCAATCATTATTAATAGATTTAATTAAGATTTTATCTTGATACATCTTTCTATCAGCTTCTATGATGGCGGTGGATAACCCATATGTTGGATTTCGCATTGCAAGACCAATTGCCGCACTAACTTCAGCTTTCGCAAAAGCATTTTGAATTCTTGTTACAAGCTTCTCAGCATTCTGCAGATTAGTTTCGATACTAAGTACAGCAAATTCATCACCACCCAAGCGAGCAACAATATCATTGCTACGTACTATGCCTTTTAAAGCTACAGCCATCCTTTTGATTAGCTCATCACCAGCAGCATGTCCTAGATTGTCATTGGTGATCTTTAGATCATTTAGGTCAATCATAAGCACAGCAGTAGGGTGACCATATCGTTTACACCGTTCTTCTTCTAACTCAACTAATCGATCCCAAGCACGACGGTTATAAAGTCCAGTCATTGGATCAGACAGTGCTTCCATTTCAAAACGTTCAGCTTTACGTATATGTTCAGTTACTCTTAATTCAGCTTGAATCGTGTAACTGAGCACCTTTCCTATAAGGTCAAATAATGGAGCATCTTCAACAAGAACTTTAGGTTGAGGCTCAGGATCAATCGCACAAAGAGTGCCGAAAAGAGAACCATCTTCTTTAAAAAGAGGTTGACCAATATAAGCCTTAATAGTGATAAGTTTATTTATTGGTGCATCTGTATACGCTTGGATGTCAGGCGAATAGGGAACAACACGAGGCGCGTTATTTTGTACCATGTGCGCGCAAAAAGAGTCAGCCCAACGAAATACTTGTCCTGGCTTAACGTCATAGCCATTATCTTCACTTAGTAATACGATCCAATCATCACCTTCGGTACGGGTAATCATCCATAACTTAAATCCAAATCGCTGAGATAAGAATTTTAAAATAGCTTGACCAGCCTCTTCGAAATTCTTAAAGTTAATATTATTCATTAAGTTAGTCCGTTTTTTATACTAAGCTAGATGTGAAAAACACAATTTTTAGACTACAGCGCCATATATTGTGAATTTAAACTAATTAGCTCACTAATTATTCAAAAATGTAATTCACTTTACCTAAAATTACTGCCAATATCATTGGCTAATAAATAATATTATTACTTCCTATAATAAAAAGAAAACCCACCGCTGGGGGTGGGTTGTCCTACAACAATAATCTTATTTTTTATATTCAGTAATACTGATAGGTTTGTCTTTCATAAACTCTACAATACCTTCACCAGCTTTGAAGTGAATTGAAACGCCGTCATCATTGGCCAAACGCATACCACTCCCTGAAATAGCTCGTTTAAGGTAATAAACCTTGCCAGAATTATCTGTCATTTCTGCGGTTTCAAAATTATCTGAAGATTTCAATTCGACTGTAAGATCCATTGGACCAGTAAAATTAATTACTTGAGTTTCAGCTGCAGTATTGCTCACAACTTTTTCTTGCTCTACTTCGTTTTTTGGATTTGAAGTACAGCCAGTAATTGCTAATCCTAACAATGCTGCGCCTAACAAATATTTCATTGAGACTTACCTTTCTATTTATGAATCATAGGTATCTTTATACTAGTTGTTATAATGTAACATTTAAAGACAAGGTTACACTTACCTTACATAAAGAAAAACCCGCAGAAAGCGGGTTAGTGATGCTTTACTTTGTTATTACAGACCTGGCCATGAGAGGTCTTAAGTTCAATATAAAGATTTAATATTTCAGAAGTAAGAAAGCTTTAGTACTGAATAGCATTTTTCTCTTTGTAGTGATCTAAAAACAAATCCATATCAGCCAGTCTTTACACAAGATTTGAGTGCATACTTCTGGGTCTGTGAATTCAAATTCCATTTTTCGTAAATACTTCCAAGATGTTTACAGATTTTTCTAGAGGTGTTGTGACTTATCCAAGATCATTGGCAACAGAGTCAATATTTGGTTCATCAGAATTAAAAATTGAATTACGATATATATCGTAATTCAACTATATACGTTATAATTCTATTTGGGGTAATTGGTTCTTTTTTCATGAAAAGATATAAAGTTTTAGATTTGTTTTCTGGTGCAGGGGGGATGGCAGAAGGCTTCCTTCAGGCTGGATTAGATATTCCTTATGCTTCAGACAAAAGTGAACAAGCAGCGCTTACATACAAATATCGTCACATTGAACAGTTAGGCTATAAATTAAAATATTTCTGTGGAGATGTTCAGGAGCTAGCGGAACCTCATAACCTCAAAGAATTCTTAAATAATGATTTGGATAAAATTGACGTTATTTGCGGTGGTCCACCATGTCAGGGGTTTAGTATGGCAGGCAAACGCAATCCAGATGATCTTAGGAACCAATTGGTGCGAAGTTATATAAAAATATTAAAACAAGTAAAACCTAAGTATTTTGTAATGGAGAATGTAACAGGAATCCTTTCTGCTAAGTTTTCATATTATGAAGGCCAATCAAAAGTATATGAAAATGTAAATGTAGTTGAAGTACTTTTAGAAGAGTTTCATTCTATAGGTTATAGCAATGTTGCTGTTAAAACATTGGATGCTAGTGACTTTGGTGTTCCTCAGCGTCGTAAACGTGTAATTTTTTTGGGTACACGCGACGATATTCCCCATAAGTTAAAACATCCTTCTGGTTTTCAAAATACAAAAATTACTGCTCAGGACGCTATTTCAGATTTAGAAGATATTGAATTGGGTTCAAAAGTGGAGAAATATAATAAACCTAATTATAGTGATTTCCAGAAAGAGTCAAGAATAGGCCGAACTTGTAATGCATTAGGTGTAAGAGTAGAGGCAATAAATCTAAAAAATCATGAAACTAGTAAACATAAAGATTTAATTGTTGAGCGTTTTAGTTTATTAAAACCTGGGGAAGACTTTAAAAAGGTCTTTTTAAATTTAAATGCAGAGCAACAAGCAAAATATTCTACTAAAAAACATAATTGTAGACGTATAGTTCCAAATGAGCCATCCCCAACGATTTTAACATTACCAGATGATCTAGTTCATTATAAAAAAAATCGAATACTTACTGTGAGAGAGATAGCACGACTCCAGTCGTTTGATGATAATTTTGAATTTCTAGGTAAAAGAACCACAGGTGGAAAAAGTCGAAAACATGAAACTCCACAATATACTTTAGTTGGTAATGCTGTACCCCCTTTACTATCTAAAGCAATCGCTATTGAGATTAAAAAAAATCTAGATTTGGTTGAGAAATGAATAAAGAAATTTTGCACTTTAAAACTAGTTCCGGTATCAAGAGTATTGTTGGTAAGGATCTTATTACTGATAAATTTGTTGCTATTTTTGAACTTGTTAAAAATTCATATGATGCAAATGCATCGACAGTCAAAATAATTTTTTTGAAAGATAAAATTATTATTAAAGATAATGGTCAAGGAATGAGTAAAGATGATTTGGTCAATAAATGGCTGAATCTTGCATATTCTGAAAAGAAAGAAGGTGCAGCAAATAATGATAGAGCATTTGTTGGTTCTAAAGGTATTGGTCGATTTTCTGCTGATAGATTAGGAAAAAAATTAATAATAAAAACAAAGCATAAGGGTTCAAAAAATTTTCATCAATTAGATGTTGATTGGACGAAATTTGATCTTGATCTGAGAAATTTATTTGAAACTGTCGAAATTAATTACCAAGAAAATGAAAGCCAGAAAGTTGATGAATCTTACACATATTTGGAGATATCAGAATTAAATGAAATCTGGAATTTAGAACAAATTCATAAAGCTAAAGAAAGCTTACGCCGGCTAAAAAATCCGTTTATTAAAGATGATGGGTTTAAAATCATAGTAATTAATAAAATAAATTTAATTCCAGAAGAAGAATCTATTGAAAGTAATATTGCAGAGGTTTTAAAAGATAAAAGTATCACTATACAAGCAAGTTTTCATGAAAAAATAGAAATTACTTTATTTGATAGAGGAGTAAAAATTTACCAAGTTGAAAAAGAAAATGATTCTATATTAAAAAATTGTCCGATTAGTATAAACGTGAATTATTTAACCTATTCTTCTAAGTTAACATTCACACGTAGAATGAAAGTTGAACCTGTAAACTATGGAAATATTTTTATTTATAAAAATAACTTTAGGGTTATGCCTTACGGGGAAAGAGATTATGATTTATTTTCTTTGAATATGAGAAAAACACAAGGTCATAGCAGATATTTAGGTACAAGAGAACTACTCGGTTTTTTCGACATTAAAGATATTAATAATAAATTTTTTAAAGAAGCATCTTCCCGTGATTCAGGGTTTGTTAATAATATTTATTTAAAAGAATTAGAAGAATTGTATCTTAGTTTAATACATCGCCCTTTAGAAAGTTACGTGAACTTAATCTCTTGGGGGGAAGTAAAATTTGATGAATTCAATGACTCAAAAGAAATATTTTTTGAAAATGTTAATCTAGATGAAGTTGAAAAATTTAGAAAATATATTTCAAGAAATAAGAAATTAATTTATTTTAAATCAGGAATGAGTTTTGATGAAAATAAGCCTGAAAAGCAATTAGAAAGATTAATTAATAAAACTTCTAAAGAAAATAAATCTGAAGTTGAGTTAATAGTCAAGAATGTTAACAAAAAACTTAACGAAATTAAAAAAGAAAGTATCGATAAAGAGAAAATCGTTATTGAAAAAAATAAAGACATTGAACTACTCAAGAGACAAAATAAAAACTTGTCTTTAAAAAGATCAGAAGCATCATATGCAGAACAATTAAATCACCATTTAACACTTTATAGTAAAAGATTGAATTCTGTTGTAGATAAACTTGTTTTAATCGAAGAAGAAATTGACTCAATTAAACTGAAAAAGGATCTCCGGGAACGAATTAGAACTATTAAAAGAACTTCAAGCGAAATGACAGTATTTCGAGATATTTTAAGTAAATCTAATTTAGATACTAAATCACCTCAAACACTTAGTTGGATAGATCTTTTAAGTTGGCATATTGAGAATACGCAATTTTCGATAAAAGTTAGTTTAGTTGATGAAACACAAAAAAATGATATTTGGTGTGTAAAAAGTAATATTGTTGAATATATACTCATGGTTGACAATTTTATTAATAATGCTGAAGAGCATAATGCAAGTTTAATTGAATTTGAGTTTAATGATAAAGAAATTCTAGTGAAAAGTAATTCTAGTGCAATTGATGAAAGCAACTTGGAGAAAGTTTTTGAATTAGGATTTAGTACAAAAAATCAAGGAACAGGTATAGGTTTAAGTCAGGTGAAAAGTTTTTTAAAAAAAGTTAGTATGTCTATTTCAGTCGTTAATATTAATAGCCTTGTTTGCTTTTCTATTAAAAAAACGGGGTAATTTATGCGTTCTACTTTTAATATAGTTATTGTTGATGACTTATTTGCTGATGAAGATGATAGAGGGGAATTAGATAATTATATTAATAATCTTAAACAGATTATTACAAATAAGGGGTTTCACCCAGAATTTAAAGAATACGATTCTTCGTCAACTGTCTTAACGGATATAAATGATCAAGAGAGAAAGCGTATTGATCTTTATATTAGTGATAATAATTTAGGTGATGAAGTGGAAGGTGTTGATTTCTATCTTAAATTAAGACAAGGATTTATATGTGATTTTATTCTATACACCCAATCTGGCGTAGATAATATTATCAGTAAGCTAAAGCAAGATTTAGAAGAAAATAAAGATCCAAATTTATTTTCTCGATTTACTTTCGTTAGTAGACAGAATAATAGTATTTGGAAAGCTAAATCTCAAGAAATAATAAATCATATTATTAGTAAAAGAGAGGAATTTAATAACTTGAGGGGACTTTTTGCCCAGTCTACTTCTAAAATTCATTCACATTTAGCTAGTAAAGCACTTTCTTCAAATGAAGAGAAACGTTTCAGTTCTACTATTGAAATAGCATATGAAAAAAATATAATTGACGAAGATTGCAGGAAAAAATTGCATGAAATTAGACTTATTAGAAATGCCTTAATGCATGAAGATGAAATTAAATGTGATGTTACTAAGAAATATTATATTAAATATAAAACGCCGAGATTTTTTCGTAATAGGGTATATGAAGATGGTTCAATTGAAATACTATATGAGGATAGTAACTTTACTCAATTAAGACAAAGGATAAAAAATTTAGAAAGTAAAATTCTTAGGCTTTGAATTAGATAATAAGGATAGTATTTGCTAGTAATAAATTTTTTTACAAGCAAATACTATTACATATATTGTTTATTTACATACGTCAGATTTTTTATTGGTATAGATCAAATTTTATATTCCTATATAGTTACTTATCTCGACTTCTTAATAATTAGTGACTTAATTTTTAAATTCAAGACAATCTAAATAACCCTAAGCTACCTTAGGTTCGACATATTTAAAATCCTTCGTAATTACAGACTTCTATGCTTGAAATAAAATCGAGAGGCATAGTCAATCTCTCAGCAGTAATAGTTTTGAAATGAATCCAGATAGCAGCATCTCTATTCTCAAAACTAATACTTACAATCTTCACTAAATCATAAGGCTCAACATTATGGGTCAGAATAATATTGTAAAGTTGATCTGAACGTACGTAAGAGATAAGCATTTGATGGATTGCCGCTTGTTCATCACTACTTAGTTCACTGTATTTACTTAGTTCGGGTAAGCCATATTGCGTATTCACTTCAATCCTTATTAATCTTAAGTTTTCTGTAGAAAACGGCGATTCTATCAATTTAGACAAAGCTGAATATATTGGCTTTTGTTAATTCTTTCTTATCAACCATCTTTTGGCCAATTTTCCTTCTTCAGCCAACAAAAATTGATTTAGGGTTTATAGCGCAGAATACTTTTCTAAAAACTCATCTATCCATCCTTGTGCCACTTCAAGATTGGTTATGTCAGTCAGCTTTAGATTGGTTTCTTCTGCTTCGTTAAAGCCTTCAATAATAGCTTCAAAGATATTTGCTTCACTAATGACCTCACGTGCTATTTCAGCAGCGTCATAGCTTTGCTTGGCTTTCTTAAGCGAAGCTATTTGCTTATCAATTCCTTCACCGATTTTACCTAATGCCAACTTAAACTCTTGACGATTAATTGTTAGTGCAGTTTTAGATTTATTGAGTGTTGCGATCATTGTGTCTTCCTCTTCAAGAGTTTTTTATTTATGAGGTGTTCTTGCTACAAGCCGCATATAGCGGCTAATCTCAACTACATAAAAAGCTGAATACGCTTAAACTTTTTATTTGCTTCAATTTCTGTTTTATAAAATTTGTCTTTATCAGTCGAATCCATAAATTTAGCAAAAGTATTGGATTCGAGTAGACGATATAGAAATCTTTCACCCGTCTGAAGTACTACAGTCAGCAAATGGTGTTGATAAAGCACATGACTGATCTTGTGGGAATTGATTTCAATTTTTTGCATATCACACTTCCCATAATTAAAATTGTGTTCAACCCAAGCCGCCTATAGCGTCTTTTAGTCACCGGTGAATTATTTTTCAAACATCCCGATATAATCCAACGACCTTACCAACAAGCTTGCAACCCAGGATCAATGGCATAGTCTTTTCCGGCCAATCAGGATTTAAAGGTTGTAAATACATATTGCCACTTTCAACAATCAACTTTTTGAAAGTTGCTTCTGCATCACCTTCGCAAGACATAATCACCAGATCGCCAGTTTTCAATTCATCTGGCTGAAAATCAGGATTTACATAAATCTTATCGCCTGGGCGAAAGTCTGGGAGCATTGATTCGCCCACGACTTCCAACCCATAGCCATTCTTTCCACACTTTGGATTTGGCGGAAGCCATTCATCAAATTGTGTACCTGCAGGAACGGATTCAACAGAAGTCCAGCTGCCTGCTTGAACCCATGAAATAACAGGGACAAGGCGACCAGCAAGTGGGAGGGGAATGCTAATATTATTGTCAAAGGAAGAGCCCCCTTTACCATTTAAAAGGTAATCAGAAGTAACCCCTAAAACTCTGGCTAAAGCCATTAAACTATCGTGCTTTGGAAGGTTTTCATCTTTCTCCCAATAGATTACGGATGTTTTAGAAACACCAATTGCATCAGCTACTTGTTGTTGAGTTATTTTTTTATTTTTTCTCAAGGCTTTAAGCCGAGTACCTAAAGTTTCCATAAATTCAAGCCGATCCTGTTTGTAAGAAATCTTACCATTTGACTAGGTAAGTTTTATGCTGTTTAATAAGGTAAGAAAAGTTACCTTTAAGGCATTATCTATGACCAAATCAGAAGCTTTAAAACTCTTGAAATGTAATGTCACTGAGTTGGCAGACAAACTAGGCATTAGTTCGCAAGCAATCAGCCAATGGCCTGAGCAAAAAATTCCATTAGCGCGTGAATATCAAGTGCGTGATTTAGCAAATGGATTAAAACCTCTAGATTCCACTGTCTCAAACGTAGCTTAAGCCATAGCTAACTTACAAAAACGTTCAAAGGAATCTTAAATGAACATAACTGATGCGGCATACAACACTGTTCATGATTATCCAGGTGGCGCAAGTGCAATAGCTCCACGTCTAGGAATTAAAAGCCCAGCTGTGCTTAACAGCAAAGTTAATCCAAATACCGATACACACCATCTCACATTAGCGGAAGCCTCCAAGATCATGGCTATCACTGGTGACTTTCGTATTTTGCAAAGCCTGAATGCGGAACATGGCAAGGTATCCATTGATCTACCAGTAATACCTGAATGTCGGGATATAGCATTAACGGATCTTGTCTTAAGCATTGGGATGGGGGGAGGTGATGTTTGCGCAGTCTTCAAGGAAATGATGGCAGATGGACGTATAACACAAGGGGAAGCAATGGATATGTCAAAAGTAATTCATCAGCTTCATATGCTTTTAGCTGAACTGGATACACAAGTTCATACCTGTGTAGAAAAAGAAAAAGCCTGATTTCGTGGATCAGGCTTTATCAATTCAAAACTTTAGAGGGCATTGAATATGAAATCAAATTTAGCACACAAGCAGGGGGTAGACAACGATATTTCGTTACACCCATCCACTGCTAAAAAATTAGAGCGACAAGCCATGTCGAAAAAAGATGATGGGTATTCACCCTTGCCTAATTTCATCTGTGACGAAGGTTATCTGGCTGTATTAAGTGGGGATGCTATTAAGTGCATCGTTCTACTAAATCGTCACATCAAAGGATTTCACTTGGATCAAAAGTCATTAGGTGAAACCTTGGTGATGAAGATCACAGGAATTAAGGACAAGCGCACTGTACGTAAATGTATGGCTGACTTAGCTAAATACCAATTGATCAGCATCACTAAAACACTGGGTAAAAGTAGCTCTTACACCCTGACTTTAGATGATCGTATTTCTATTGAAGTGGTAGCATCAAATGCAACTACATCTAAAGTGGTTGCATCAAATGTAGTGACATCTCATGTCACCACACCAGTAACATCAAATGCTACTACACTAGTAACATCAAATGTCACCACCACTAGTGACATCAAATGTCACTCTGTAAAAGAAATAGATTTAAAAGAAAATATTAAAGAAAACTTTAAAGAGAAAAACACGCAGGAAAATTCGGTTGATCAGGTATTGAATCTCTGGACACCAGATTTACATTCTCTGAATTCTTGGTTACAGCGATCAGGTGAAGCTCCGATGACCCAAGAACTGGTGAATCAGATTTTACTTGAAGTGAATGCTCATTACGAACCACGTTTGAATGCAGGTCAGATTACAGACACCCAGATGTATTCAAACTTCGTGAAGTGGATCAAACGCAAGTTCACTCAAAAACAAAATTCACACTCTGCAGTACCCGCCCAAAACAACCGCAACGTAAATCAAAACTGGGGCCAGGTTCAACAATACGCACCCGCAACCGATGACATCGACTTGGAGGGCTTAGTATGAATGCAGCAGCTCTACTTGGTTCAAAAATTCAGATCAGCTCTGAATACTGTGACCGCCACCAGATGCAAAAAGTTCAACTGGGTAACCAGTCGATTTGCAAACAGTGTGCATCTGAAATCTTAAATCAGGCCCATCAGGATCATGCAGCCTCTGTCAATCAGATGGTTCGTGAAAAGCATTTTGAAGGCGCGAAGTTACCAGGTCGTCATGCAAACAGTGGTTTTAAGGAATACATCACCACTAACGACGGCCAGAAACATGCCAAAGCTCAGTGTGTGAAATTCACTAAAGACTTTCTGGAAGGCATCACTCGCAATCTGATTATGGTGGGTCGTACTGGTACTGGAAAAACCCATTTGGCATGCGCAGTCGCTCGCAACGTTCTGGAGGCGCGTAAATACGCCCGCTACGTCACTTCTGAAGATATGGCTAATGAGATTGCCAACGCTTGGAAAAAAGCCGATGACAACGAAGCCAACGCAATCTGGCGCTATACCGATTATGACCTTCTGATTCTGGATGAATATGGATTGCATGATCGCCATGAAAACCGCCTGCAACTGGTTCACAAGGTTTTATATGCGCGTTATGACGCAGGTAAGCCGACCATGCTGATTTCAAATATGACCAAGGATGATTTGGCGACTGATTTGGGTGATCGACTATGGTCCCGGTTCCAGCATGACGGATTGGCTGTGGTTGAGTGCAATTGGATGGATCAGCGTGTAGGGGGTGGGGTGTGAAGATTCTAGCTCTTAATTTTGACGTGAGAGAAATACGCATTATCCCCAATGATGGTCAGCCGTTATTTTGCTTGGCTGATGTTTGTGGAGTTTTAAATATTTCTCGCACATCTAGTTTGTTGCGGATCTCGGACGAGAGAAATGGAGCATTAAATCCAGTAGGTGTGCATAAAATCCGCATTCACACTAATGGCGGCATACAGAAGCTTACTTTTGTTAATGAGGAAAACCTCTATCACGTACTAATCAGGTCAAGAAAACCGAAATCAAGAGAGTTTCAGGACTGGGTGGCAAAAGAAGCGTTGCCAGCTACTCGAAAAATAGGGGGTGTCGCATGAATACAACAATCGAAGAATTTTTGAAAAATGGTGGCGAGATTAAGCAAATGGATTCTGATGATCAGTCAAAAATCCACAGGAAAGTTAGCTTTGAAGATCAGATAAGTTTGATGCTTTTTGCCTGTTATGCCACTACGCCATTTTCAGTGAAGGATGTGCAAGAAGCTGTTTTTGATTTTCATAGAACCACTATTTACAGCCTGCTTCAGGAGCATGTCAAAGGTGGTTATTTGGAGCGTGTATCAGAGAGTCATTATCGCGCAACTGCATATGCCAAAGACATTATGAATGTAAAGGGTGAAATTGCCGTATGAAGGATCTAAACAAANNAAAAGTACCGAATGAGTTTGAAGCGAAACTGGCCAGAGAACTCAAAACTTTAAAAATTGAGTTTGAGCAGGAATTTGAGTTTCACCCAAAGCGGAAATGGAGAGCTGATTTCCACCTGGTAGGAAAAAAGATACTGGTAGAAGTTGAAGGTGCGATCTGGAGTGGAGGAAGGCACACAAGGGGTAAAGGCTACCTTGGAGACATGGAAAAGTATAACGCAGCAACAATGATGGGTTTTCAAGTAATACGGTTTAGTACAGATCAAGTGAAGTCAGGTCACGCGATCCAGCAGATAGAGAAGATGGTAGGGGATTTAGGATGAATGCGATGGTTGAAAAATTTGAACAGTTTGAATGGTTGATTCGGGGTACTACAGCAAAGTCACCTAACTTTGAGCCTGTGGTACATGGGACTAATGAGAAGCCTCTGGATTATCAAGATCGTCTTGGTGCGGTGGCATCCATGGAAACGCAGCTTGCTAAGTCAGTTACAGCATTGATTGTCTTTGAAGGCAAATCCGAAATGGATTATAGACATGTGCAGTCACACCTTGCACTCATCATGTCTACAAATGCAAAGCTGGAAAAAAGACGAGATCCTGCCAAAGTGACCATTGATGAGATGGCATCAATGATTGCACGGATGGTAATAGACTTTTCTCTTAATCCTGATTTGGAGAATAATTTTACAGCTCAAGGTCGATTGTATTATGCAGGTCTGCGTAGCTGGCAGATGGATGCTGAGTGCTATCGTAAAACATGGAAGCAATATGAAAACCTTATGGTTTTAGCTATTGAGAATGCAATTGATGAGGCAGCAAAAACCATTAAAAGTTATCGAAAAAATACTTATAAAGAATTTGAAGCGTAGGGATTCCATTATTCCGGAAACCGAGGTATAGTTTCACTATACTGGTCGTATTACGGTTCAACCGAGACCAAGTCATTAAAGCTCATCGAAAGGTGGGCTTTTTTGACATTATTTATTCATAAAATTAAGTGATAATGCCTTTTTGTTTTTGAGCTCTAATTGAGATGGCGATTTTAACTGTTAAAAAACTAGAAGATACTCTCGGTAAATTAGTGGCTGAAGGCAAAAAGCCTGAAAAGATTTTATTAGGCTATAAAGCGTATGGCGAGCTAATGAATGATCGTAGCTTTTTTGAGGAAGTGGCTGGCTCGGCAATGGATCCAAACAAACGAAAATATAAAAATATTAAAATTAAAGTCACTCAAGACGAATACCAGTTTAACGTGAAATGTCAAAAATAGGTTTAAGCATCAAGGAAAGCTCGCCAAATGGTGGGCTTTTTTAATATTTCTTTAATCAACAAGATGTCATACTTGGAACTATATTCAGAGCAAGTGAGTATAGTCTTGGAACGTAAAAATCTTATATTTGTAGGCGGAATATTGTTCACGTCCATATTTTTATTATTTTTCTGCTTCTATCAGTATAGGACTGATAAAAAAAGACAGATTGAAAATCTTGAGAAGATAGTTGAAAAGATAGAGGCCTCCAAATAGATTTCTTGAGGCTAAACTGAAAGCTCATTTCAATATAGGATTTTTTTTGATGATTAGAATTTATTATTTGAAAAGAAAATTAACTCAAGCTCAACATTTGAAAACATTTTCTTAGTATTTTCTATACTTTCTGATCAAAGCCTCGGTGCTATATTGTTTTTGCGATAAGAAGAAGACGTAATACGAAGAAAGTGACTACAGCACTGGCCCACTTATTTTGACGAGTAAGTGGGCTTTTTATTGCCTGTAAAAAGGCGACCCAAGCCTACTGGAGTGCCGACCAGTGGAACATGCCATCGAGTAAACTTCCCTTTATGGGATCTAGACTAGGGTTTGGCAGCCCGACCTAAAGAGGATTGAAAGCAAGTAAAGCAGACCGTGCATGTTAGGTGTGTGTGATTGTGAGTAGCGTCTGGCCCCGCGAAGAGGGCTGTCTTACCAAGATTTTAATAAGCCTTGTATATAATATTATTATGTATATAATGCGGCCCAGATTCTATGGCTGTAGTTTCTACTAAGTTTCTGCCTCCTTTCTCTATAAAGGAGGTATTTTTTTATTTAAAGAAAATAAAGCTATTTATTTTAGTTCTTATAATATTTCAAATATCCAAGAACTAAATTGGCAAATAAATAAATAGTTTTTCTTATATCATAGGTTAATACATTAGTTAAAAATTCACATTTAATAGTGAATTGATACAAGCATCTATACTTAAAAAACATAATATTCTGATAGATTGAAATTACAACAAAAAGTCTGGAGGTTTGTATGACACGTATACCAAACGGAACACAGGTTATTCATCATATCTCACTTTTCGATCATGCTTACTATAAGGAAGAGAATGGACTCTTAAAGGTTTGGAGCAAGGGAGAGTGGATAGAGGCACTGATACCCAGTATTAATAAAATGATTGATAACGGTTTTGAATTAGAAGTTCTTCATAGCTAAGAATGTTCAGGTGATGAGGAATTGTTTTCCCGCTTAATAAGCTGTAATGACCCCATTTTTTAGTGGGGTTTTTAATATCAGGAGAAAAGTATGCTCCAATTTATATTCTGCTTATTCGGACTGCATGGCGTGACTGAGATCAGTGATAACCAGAAAGAGTGCCGTGATTGCTTGAAAGAGGTTGGGTGATTACCCCTTGGTCTAAAGAAGCAAATAATTATATTTAGTTAGATAAATTATTTGCTAAGATACAGGTGTATAAAAACAATGAAAGAAATTGTTGACCTGACATGAGCCTGCTTAATTTGGGAGAGTTAAGTGGGTTTTTTTAAATTTCAATATTTAAAGAAGTGTATTAACATTGTTGATATGGCTAGGCTTGCTCAAGCCGACCTAGGTATCATCCTGCTTTTATATGTGAAAGATAGAAGCTTATGAAAATTATTTATAATGTGTCACTTATTATTGCAGCAGTGACTTTGACTGCTTGTGCAGGTACTCCCGATACAGAAATTGTTCACAAGCCTGAGATGATGAAAAAATGCGTGCCTGAAAGTGCAGCAAAATTAGCACGTACGACATTATCGAGCGAGGCTGTTATCAAATCAAAAACAAATTCTGAGGTTGTTAGACTGGTTGCACCGGGCCAACCTATAACTAAAGATTATCATCCAGGACGAGTTACTGTAATTGCTGATCCACAAACCCAAACTATTCTTAAGGCATTTTGTGGTTAAAATTTAAATCTATGCATAGAACCTCCTTTGGGAGGTTTTCCCGTTATCACTGTTAAAAGTCTGGGGAATGCACTAGATAACTATTGCGACAGTTCATTATTTTTCTGATTAAGCAGAATATATAGACTGTTGTTAAGCCTGCAACCGATACTTTCTTATTCGGTATGATTAATTTTTTATTCCAACAAGACAGAAACTTATGAAAATTATCCAGAATTTATCTTTAATTCTAGTAGCAGTTACATTGACGGCGTGTGCAAATAATCCTGAACAGATGCCTTCTCATCAACCAAATACGATGACTAGCTGTGTAGCAGAGGAAGCAACCAAACTTGTTGGACAAACTGGTTTATCTGAAGCAGCAATTAAAGCCAAGACTAATGCTGAAATTGTACGTATGGTAGCACCTGGCCAACCGGTAACTTTAGATTACCGTTTAGAGAGAGTTACGGTAGTAACTGACCCACAAACTAAAATTATCGTTCAAGCATCTTGTGGCTAATAGCTCAAGACTGAATAATAAAAAACCATCTTCGGATGGTTTTTTATTGGGTAATATTCATGGATCCAGACCTCTATAAATGCTTAACCGCCAAAGGCCCAATCAAAACCAAACCCCGCAATAAACCTCTACCTAAGGCTAGAGAAAAATATTTAGAAGCTGAAGAAACCTTATTTCAAGAATTAGAAGAATACCGAATTGGCTACAGACGGAAGTTTCAATTTGAATCAACCAAAAATTGGCGGTTTGATTTTTATATTGTGAAGTTGAATCTTCTTATAGAAATTGTGGGTAGTTCATGGGCGGTTGGTCGTGGTGGGAGAAAGATAGCGAATTCATTCAATAAGTATGATCTTGCTGAAGATCAAGGTTATACATTTGTGCGCCTTGAACCTCATCAGATTGAATCGGGTTATGCAATTAACTGGATTCGAAGTCAGTTAGAGAGATTAGAAGATGGAACAGTTCAGACCATTTCCGCCGACGGATCTGATTGATCAGGCTGAGGAAGAGGAAGCCATTCGCTTGGCACCTGCACCAGAGCTTAAAGAATGGGTCTTTAAAAATTGGCTTACTCTCGGCGGTGAACTACATAACCCGGATCATGACCATATTGCTGAATTACTCCATGACAATGAAGAGTTCCTTGCATTCGCCTGGGCTTCATCGGCCGCCGTAGCGAAAAAACGTATGGTGCTTGGGCAATGTGAAAAGGTCATGTTTAACCAAGGTGGCTGGAAGAAGGCGCGTCAGGAACAACAGATGCGGGACTGGTTTGGTTTTGTACCTCAGTATCTGATTACTGTGGATGCTGCTTTCTGTGAGCAAGCCTCAGATCGTGAGTTTTGTCGGCTGATTGAGCATGAGCTATATCACATCGGTGTAGAGCGTGATGAAGATGGCGAAATCATTTATAGCGATATAACTGGTTTACCTAAGCATTACCTGGCTGGCCACGATGTCGAAGTGTTCTTTGGTGAGACTAAACGATGGGGTGCAGACGAATCTGTTAAACGGCTTCTGGAAATTGCTAAGAATGCGCCGTTTGTATCTGAAAAAAGTATGGCTGCGTGCTGTGGGAACTGTGTTATCGGCTAAATTTTTTGCCCACTTTCCTTGATGTACCTTGATGGATGGTGATTTATGGCAAGACTTAAAAAACATGAAAAAGTATTTATAGTTCGAGCACTTGCCCAATTTATGACCCCCACTCAAGTAGTAGAGGACATCAAGGTAAAATTAGGAGTTGATGTTTCCCCACAACAAGTGGAGACATATGACCCTACCAAAGTTGCTGGTGCTGACTTATCACAGGAATTTGTAGATCTATTTAATGAAGCACGTAAGCAATACATTGCCCAGCCGATCTATAACATTGAAGGTGCTAACGATATTGTGCAGCTTCAGATACTGAGTGATTTGCTGGTTTCAAAAAAAGGTAACGTGGTGATGGCAATCAAACTGATTGATCAGATGCAGAAGATTGTTAAAGGTCACTATGAAAAGAAAATAGAGATTACGGGCAAAGACGGCGAACCCCTTCAGACAACAGTAGTTCATGCTACCCAGGAACAAGTTGAAGCTGCAGTAAAGAAGGCTCAAGAGGAATATTAAATGGATCTGCAAACACAGGTTGAAAAGAAGCTGTGTGAAGATGAGCATTTATATTTCACCCGGCGTTTCTTTAAGCCTCGAATGGGCTTCAAATTTACGGTGAACTGGCACCATGTTTATATCTCCTGGATCATTGACCAGGTGATAGCTGGTGAGATTGCCAACGTTGTTATCAATGTCCCACCAGGAGCTGGTAAAACTGAGCTTACAACTAATCTAATTCCACGTGGTTTGGCCTTAAATGCCCGATCAAGATTCCTGTATCTATCCTTCTCTCAGTCACTGGTAGAGGGAGTATCAGATACGGCGCGTGACATCGTGAAGTCGAAAGACTATCGCCAAATGTGGGATTTGACAGTATCCAACAGTACTGATTCAAAGAAAGAATGGAAGATTACGGTTGAGGACTATGACGTTGGCCATGTCTATGTGGCTTCCATGGGTGGGCAGGTCACAGGACGGCGGGCAGGGACACTGGCGGATGATGGCTTTACTGGCTGTATCATCATTGATGACCCGTTAAAGCCCGAAGATGCTTTCAGTAAGATCAAGCGGGATGCCGCGAATCGTAAGTTACTGAACACGGTGAACTCACGTAAAGCCAAGTCTGATACACCTATTATCATGATCATGCAGCGCCTTCACACTGAGGATCCAACCAATTTCGTCATGACAGGCAATTTACCTGGTGAATGGACCCAAATATCTATCCCGGCACTGATTGATGATAAGTACATTTCAACGCTACCAGAACATATTCAAAAGCTAGTGCCGCGAGATAGCGAGCGTGATGAGCATGGTCGCCAAAGTTACTGGCCAAAGAAAGAATCACTGCAATCCTTACTGCAGCTAGAAAAGGGCGGTAAGGACAAAGAAGGTGCCACAGTATCCCGCTATACATTCTCAAGTCAGTACATGCAGCAACCTAAGAAATTAGGCGGTGACCTGATTAAGTCTGAATGGTTTGGATTCTATAAAGAGTACCCAGAACTTCAATGGCGCGCTGTCCTTGTAGATACGGCGCAGAAAACCAAAGAGCACAATGATTACTCAGTATTCCTGCTTGTAGGCATGGGTATAGATGGCAAGTTGTACTTACTGGATCTCTTACGCGGCAAATGGGAAGCACCAGAATTAAATCGTCAAGCTAAAGCATTTTTAGATAAGCACAAGGAATACACCTGGCATACCAAGCCTATTCGCTACATGAAAGTAGAAGATAAAGCGTCAGGTACCCAGTTGATCCAGACACTAGGAACTTACTCCGGTGTCGCCGTCATTCCAGTACAGCGTAATACAGACAAGCTTTCCCGTTTTATGGATGTGCAGGTCCATCTTGAAGCGAACTATAAAGACAAGCCTGAAGATCGTTTTGTGATGGTACCTAAAGATGCTCACTGGGTTGGTGAATTCTTTGAAGAGTGTGAGGCATTCAATGCGGCATTTACCCACGATCATGATGACCAGGTGGATACGCTCATTGATGCAATTGAAGACGCAGTGATTGCAATTAATTACAGCCCTCCGGCTGCATAAGGTTGAGTTATGTCTAAGAAAAGAAAGAAGCCTGAGAATGCAAAACCTGAAGCTGGTGCACTGTATTCTCATGAGGCCGAACAGGCCTTAATCAGTTATCTAACTAAAATGCCAGACGGCGATGAAGTACTTCGAAAAGCTGGTGTCACACGTCCACGTTTGAAAGTCATGATGTATGACGATGAGATTTATCAGGCCGTAGAAAAACGCCAGGATAAACTTGAGAGTGCGCCGTGGCGAATAGAGCCGATAGACCGCCCAGAGTCAAAAATCATCATGGAGCATTTGCGCGAATGGTGGTCTGAGATTCTGCTGGGTACCCAGAATGCCCGCTGGTATGGGTATTCAGTTTTAGAAGCGATTTACAGTAAGCCTGAAGAGCCATGTATGCATATCGAAGGTAATACCATTACGCCGTTTATAGGCTTTAAGTGGATTGGTGAAAAGCCAATGCAATGGTATGAGCCTAAGAATGATGGTCGCCTTATTTTATTGGAAAACTACAATACGGCTAGGAAAGATCAAGAAGTTGATCAGCGGTTTAAGCATTTCCTAACGCGCTGTAAACCTACTTTTGAAAATCCTTATGGTGAAGCGCTCCTAAGCCGTTTGTATTGGGTCTGGTTCTTCAAAACTTCAGGGTTTAAATTCTGGGCCAAGTTTGTTGAAAAGTTTGGTTTGCCAATGCTGGTTGGTAAAACAGCAGGTAAAACGACTGATATGCGTGATGCATTGCTTAGAGCTCATGCTAGTTCAGTGATTGCGTTAAGTGGTACAGATTCGGTTGAAATTCAAACTGCCAATACTAATGGCAATGCATCCCAGACATTTGAAGTCTTTGATAAGAATTTGGAGCGCCGTATTCAAAAAGTCATCCTTGGCCAGACTCTCACATCTGGTACTGATGGCTCTGGATCTCGTGCCTTGGGTGATGTGCATCTTGAGGTTCAAAACTCAAAGTATAAAGCCGATGTCCGGATGATCATGCCAACGATTCAGGCAATTATTAATGCGCTATGCGATATCAATGGTTGGGAACGTCACCGGGTCATCATTGGTGAAGAGAAGTCACTGGAAGAACCTAAAGCGGATCGTGATGTGAAGTTGAAAAATGCTGGTGCAGTCTTAACGCCGCAATACTTTAAGAGAGAGTATGGATTAGAAGAGGGTGATGTAATTGAGCAGGTTCAAACAGGTTTTAATCAGTTCACCGCATTACCTCGTCAGGCATTCAACTTTAAAGCATCAGCCAATAAGCTCTCACCAGAGCAGCAGGAAGTTGAAGAATTGACTGATGACCAAGATGAATTGCAGCTACTGAAACCAGATCAGGTCAAGGAATTGGTATTTAAGTCTGATAGTCCTGAAAGTCTGGCCTATCACCTGATGCAGTTAATACCTGGCGCAACTCAGACACAGTTCACAGCTAATCTGGATCAGGCTTTATATGCTGCAGATGTATTGGGGTATGTGACAGCTCAGAATGGGAAGTAAGTTACTTTTCAATTTTTAACCTTTAGAATCATTACCACTTACTAGAATTAAGATCATTGGGGTGGTAATGATTGATATAACAAAGTTAATTGAGATTTATATAAGTCGAAAAGATAAGTTTAAAAAAGCTGAAGAGCGATTAAAGCGAAGAGAGGCTTACTTTGAAGAAATCTCTGCTATTGAAAAAAATCAAAATTTAGATCCATATCAGAAAAGAGCGATGAAAAATTCTGCTGCTCAAAAGCTTGCTGGTAGTGGACTAGCTACTTACGAATTTGTTGATTACTACTGCCGTCATCCTGACTTTATTAATTTCGAAGTTATCTCACCTATGGTTGCATATTGGGATCAAACTTTGATTAAAACGTATGATGAGGGAGAGAGAATAGTTAAATTAGAATTTAATAAAAAAGCATACTGGAAGGAAATGATTTTCTCTTTTATTTCATGGCTTTTTGTGTTAGTAGGATTAATTTTTTTCGCAATACAAGCTAATGTAATTATTAATCTTATCTCCTCTAACTATTATATTAATAAGAATATTGTAGGTATTGCTTATCTAATATTCATATTGGGACTTGTAGGAATAACCTTATTTTTTGGATTTCTATTTCTAACATTGCTTGATTTAAAAAGATTGGTTAAATGAGTGTATCTGAATTTCCCAGCAGCCAATAGGCTGCTTTTTTATGAGTATTAGCGATGCAACCAGTCACGTTTCTTGAGGCGCTTCGGTACGCTCATAGTAAAAAGATTGTGCTACCTGACGAGTTTTATTCAATGGATCTTAAGACCCGGCAGATGGCAACTACGGTTAGCTTTTTGTCGAGCCTTGAGCAGATTGAGACTGTCATCAAAGCTGTGAATAAATCCATTGCCGACGGCGGTACCTTTAAGGACTTTCAGAGGCTCATTGAAAAATCTGAAATCATTTTGCCAAAGCACTACCTGGATAATGTGTTTCGTACCAATATCCAAAATGCTTACGGTCACGGACGGTGGCAACAACAGCAAAGGAACAAAGCTAAACGACCATATCTGATGTACTCGGCGATCAATGATAGTCGCGTGCGTCCGAGTCATTTGGATCTGAACCGAATTGTATTGCCGATTGATCATCCATTCTGGCTGACACATTACCCGCCGTTGGGCTTTCGTTGCCGGTGCACCGTGATTGCCTTAACCGAGAAGCAGGCATTGAAATACGGGATTACACCTGATGATCAGTTGCCGGAAGTGGCTGAAGCTTTGGACTGGAGTTCTCATCCTTTGCAGTTTGGTGAACTTGAAACGCTGGTAGATAAAAAGATCAGTGCTTCATCCTTAGATAAAGAATATCTCCTCGAGCAGAAAGAGGTCATCAAAGCAGAATGGACGGCGAGTAAAAAGCTCACCAGTCTATTTGCTCCAATGGATGATAACGCCCGGGACCTGTTCGACACAGTGGCCAATACGGTGATTCCACTTGATCCAAGTATTCGGCCAAGTGCAATTCGTACCTTCTTGGACTATGTGCAAGGAAATGATGCTGCACTGAGCGGCTATTTAAACTCTGCTACAAGCTCACTGGCTGATGATGTGCTTAAGCGGTGGCTGAGTACCGATATGGCAGCTATTCAGGCTGTGGCAAGCAATACTGTCTCAACCGTGGTGGGTACCGCAACTCTTCAACAGATAGCAGCGTATCAGGTCGGGCAAACTATTCAGTTGAATGCGCCGTTATTGATGGCTGAAAGTGCTGGTGACATCGTGATCAAGATTGAGAATGCTAAAGGGCTCGGTATTGATTTAGAAATGCTGAGTGCGGGTAACGGTGTTTTGATACCGATGGGACTGTCTTTTGAAGTGGTTTCGATCGAAGCGATTGAAGGACAGATGGTTTATACACTCAAGCCCTTGTTGAACTAATTTAAAAATGAATATGACCGCCTTCTGGGCGGTTTTTTTATGGAGCATGAAAAATGCCAGATCCAAATGAAGAACGGCTGAAGTATTTATTTAATGCCTCTGCGATTGAGGTACCCAAAGCCGAGGAAGGGCAGAAACGGAAATTTAAAGGCACTGCTTATGCCGGTGGTCGTGTAGATGGTCACTGGTATTGGGGACGCTCTGGCGTGGTCTTTGATCTTGATGGAATTGAGATTGATAAGCCGACAGCCTTACTTGAAGAACACTTCGGCTCAAGTCGAATTGGTGTCGTTCAAACCGTGGATACAAACGGAAAGATTGATGTATCAGGTGATTTCCTTACAAACGCCAAAGCACAGGAAATTGTCCAGGACTCTGATGATGGTTTCCCGTTCCAGATGTCGATGATGATTGATCCTGGATCTATTGAAGAAGTATCACAAGGTAAAACGGTCATTGTGAATGGTCAGTCGTTTGAAGGCCCAATCACCATCTTTCGTCAAAACCGTATTCGTGAATTTACGATCTGTTCTACTGGCGCTGATCGAAACACATCAATTAAAGCCTTCTCGGGCAAAGCCAATCCAAACCCAACCAAAGAGGACACAGACGTGACCGAATTAGAAAAAGCACAACAGGCCAAAGAGCAGGCAGAGCGTGAGCGTGATGAAGCACTGACTGAACTTAAGCAATTTAAAGCGCAAAAGCGTGCTGATGAAATTGCAGCTTTAGAAACTGAGCTGAAAACACAGTTCAGTGCTGAAGATAAAACGGCTTATACCAATATGGATGATTCTGTTTTTAGCTTTGCTGCTAAACAGCTTCGTCAATTCTCGGCAGGTAGTCAGCAACCACCAGCCGGACAACAGCAACAGCCTGTACCGGCGGTAAATCCAGCATTTGCCCACCTGTTTAGTCATCAGGCGAACCCGGGGCAAGGTGGTCAGCCAAATAACAATGACACTCACAAATTCACTTCTGGTGCACAAGCATTTGCAGAACAAAATAAGGGGAAATAATTCATGACTATTCATTATGTACCACCTATTTCAGTCACTTCAAAACGGCTGATCCTGGACAATGAAAAGTTACGTCGTGCCAATGCCAAGGTGCCAACCGCCACAGCATTTAAATACGGTGATCTATTAACACTGTCAGATACCAATGTGTTGTCTCATGCTACTGATGAAAAAACATGGGATGTGATCTGTGGCCAGGATGTCACAGCAGCTGAAGCTACGATTAAGGCCGCTGACGGAATTGAAATTCCAGTGTATTACGGCGGAGTGTTCAGTATTGAAGCTGTATCTGTAAATGGAACCTTGCTTACAACTGCTCAATATGACGCAGCGCGTGCACAGGCAACTAAAAACAAAATCGAACTTTCTAAGGTGTAATTAACATGCCACAGTCTTTTAATCTTGAGGGCACTCCGCTCGAACTTCTTGATGTGGGTGAACTCGCACTGATTCACTCGAATTACCGTCCGATGGATACCTGGCTTTTAGACAAGCTTTTCCCAAATCGCCCGTTATTCACCCGTGATGATGTGCCTTTGGCTGAAGTGTCTGCCGAACATGATCTGGCGCCGCTGGTATCTCCGCAACAGCCTGGTAAGCCATTTGATACCACTCAATCTGGTGAAGTACGCCATGTTAAACCGGCTTACTACAAGCCAAAAAATCAGGTCACTCCGGCTGAAACTTTTGAAATTGCCTTGCTTGAGCGCTTACGTACTGCAGGTATCATCTCAACTGGTAACCAGCGACTATCTGAGCAAGAGCAAATGATCATTGCTCAAATCTCGGTAATGAAGCGCAACCATGATGCAATTGATAACTCTGTCATGATGATGGCGATTGATTTACTGAAAAATGGTAAATACGAGCTTCAATCAGATGATTATGAATACAACCTGGTGGATTACCGTCGTGATGCATCTTTGACATTTACGCCATTAACCAAATGGAATGAAGCGGGTGCCAAGCCGGTAACGGATATCCGCACCATGCTTGAACGTCAATTGGCGGCTGATGGCGGTGAAGCTAAGCTGTCTGTTATGTCTGGCTTGGTTTGGTCAGCCCTCTGGAACAATGAAGAATTCAAGAAAGAATTCATCACGCCGTATGCGGGTATTTCTGTTCCAGTGAATCCAAGCTTTGGTGTCAAAGAATCTGCGACATTCAAGGGCACTTTTGATGGAATTGAATTCTGGGTATATGACGCAACCTACCGCAACAAGGGCAAGGTGAATCGTTTTATTCCTAAGGATTACTTCTCTTTGATCTCTGATACTAATGGTTCAGTTGCTCACTGTAAGATTAAAAACATGTTGGCCAACGGCGTTGCTCAGCAATACTTTGATCGTCAGTGGTACTGCGAAGATCCAAGCGGAATCATGCTGATGACTGAATCTGCTCCACTGGTTGTACCTTCTAACAAGAATGGTGTCGTTGGTGGTACTGGCTTTATCACCCTATAAGGAGTAAGACATGCCAAAGTACACAGCAAAACAATCCATCGGGCATTTTATGCCAGGTGATGAAATCAAAGGGCTTGAAGCTAAACAACTTCAGGCCCTTTTAGCATCTGGGGCTATTGAAGAATATCAGGAGCCGGAAGAGCCAGAAGCAGACAATACCGCTGCACGTTTGGCTGAACTTGAAAAAGCCAATGCCGAGCTGACTGCAGTAAATAAAACCTTAGCAGATGACAAAGCCAAAGCTGATCAGGAAATTGCTGAGCTAAAAGCAAAGGTGGCTGATCTTGAAAAGGCCAAGCCTGCTACAAAACCTAAAGCAGATGCCAAGCCTGCAGACGAAACCAAGTAGGTGATCTATGTATGCGACTGAATCAGATTTGGTCGCACGATTTGGCGATGAGATTGAAAATCTGAAAACGATGCTTCCTTCTCAATCATCTGTCCAGGATGCAATTCAGGATGCAACAGAGGAAATTAACGGTCACATCGGCGGTCGTTATCCTTTGCCGCTGCCTAATGTGCCGAGTAATTTAAAGCGTATGACGTGTGATATTGCACGTTATCGCCTTTACTTTCAGCAACCAACCGAAGAGGTTCGACAGCGCTATGAGGATGCAATTTCTTTCCTTAAGCGTGTTGCTGACAACAAAGCACACTTGCAGATCCAATTGCCTGTAACAAACCAGATCGTGGATGACCAACCTAAAGGACGACCTTCAACCGCGCCGGTCGGTACTTCGTATACCGGTGGCGTGTTTGGGGATTCTATCCTGGATCAAATGCCCAGCATGAAGTGAGGTGTTTATGGCTTTCTCAATAACCATTCAGGCAGATAGTTCACCGATTGAAGCAGTACTTAAGCAATTAGATAATTTTGATTCGTTAAAGAGCCAGTTGTTTGATGAGATCGGTGCTGGGCTTGTGGATAGTGTGCAGCATCGATTCTTAACCGGTACTGGTGTGGATGGTAACCCGTGGAAGATTTCATGGCGTGCACGTATGCAAGGCGGTGAAACACTGCGCGATACTGGCCGCCTAATGAATTCCTACACACATAATGTTCTTTCAAGCGGTGTGGAGGTGGGTACAGATGTTGCTTACGCACCTCATCTGCATTACGGCGCAACAATCCTACCCAAGAATGGTCAATACATCACCTTTGCAGTTGGTGGGCAGTATCGCAAAGTGAAGCAATCAGTTCTACCACCACGGACCCAGCTCGGTATTAATGCTGAAGATGAGGTTATGGTTTTGGATATTGTCGGGAGTTTTATAGATGAGCACCTTCTTCGCGGTACGTGATGAGATTGTGGAAAAACTGAAAGAGATTTCGGAATTCAAGAAAATCTATACGCCGTTGAATTCGGTCGTGGTCACCGAGATGTCGCAAGTCACGCCGTCGGCACACGTCAATTTTGTTCGTATAGATAAAAAGGCAAGTGCAGGCCGTGGAAGTATCAATCAGATCGGCCAGCAATGGGCGGTCACAGTCGCATGCCGTAATGCTCAATCTCAGATGACTGATGGTCGGGCGGTAAGTGACGAAGCTGGACTACTAACAGAGAAAGTAATTCAGTTGTTTTCAGGCTGGCAACCACAAGCATCACGTACGGCGCTGGAATTTATTTCAGTTCGGGATGGCTACAGTCCAGGCTTTGCATATATCACAATTATCTTTGAATCACAGAAATTCATTTAGGAGCCAGTCATGGCAAAACAATATATGGCAACTCAGCCAGTCGGCCGCTTTCAAAAAGGCGATGTCATTGGCGGGCTGGATGATGCACAAATTAAGAAATTAGTGGCAGATGGCGTGATTCAGGAAGTACCTGAACCTAAAGCTGCTCCAGCCAAGAAAACCACAGGGGATGAAAAGTAATGGCTAATTCAAATGTGATTTCACTTCAAGGTGAGCTTCATCTAGCAAAAATGGTTAGCGGTGTACCTGCTGCATTATTGCCGGTTGGTAGTACACCAGAATTACAGATTGCAGTTTCTACCGAATCCACCGACCACTATGAGAGTAAAACTGGTCTACGTTCGAAAGATGCGGTGTTGTATAAGCAAACTGGCGTTGCCATTTCAGGGACTATTGAAGAGGTGACTAAGGAGAATCTAGAGTTAATCCTTAGCGGAAAATCAATTGAAATTCCAGAAGCTCACCTGACTGATATCACTCTTGGCGCTGTACAGGCCGGCGCTATGATTGATTTAGGCCACCGCAATTTAAGTGAAGTGGCTTTTAAGGATAGCTCGGATACTGCTATTGAGGCGGACAAGTATGTGCTTGATGCAGTTTTTGGCACAGTAATTTTTAATGAGGCTGTGACTGGTCCAGTTAAATTTTCTGCTAAAGCTGGTGCTAAGACACGTACGACAATTGCCAATAACATCGGGAATGAATATCGAATCCTTTTCAAAGGTATTGATACACTCACTGGTGACAAGGTGGTCTTGACGTTATGGCGTGTGAAATTCTCACCGGATACGGAATTTGATCTGATCCATGAAGACTTTGGATCTTACTCAATCGAAGGTGAGGCACTAGCAGATATCTCTAAAGCCAATGATGCTGAACTTAGTATCTTTGGTCATATTGAGCGTTTTAGCGTAGCAGCCTAACCCACACAGGCACAAAAGAATTACACGGCGCATTAGCGTCTTTTTTTGTGCCTGTTAAAAGTTTTTATTATTGATCTTGATCATCGGTTTATTGATGAGGCATATAAGAAGATGAGTAAGAAATCAGCGTAAGTTGGTTTCTTTTTACAATTAATTAATTTATCCATATGCTACTACCGATCAATAATAAAAATATGCAACGACAAATTATTTCTATAATAAAAAATGAGGTTGGATATGAAAAAAATAATTTTGCTAAGTTTTATGATTTTATTTAGTGGACTGGCTCAGGCTGAAAGTTATATTCAAGCAAAAAAACAGGTTAGGAGTAAGTTGGTTGCTTGTCTTAAGAAGCCTGATAATATGATGTTTTCAGCTGCTTTTAATGGATGCTTACTAGATGCTTCGGCTGAATTTATTGCAAAAGCGAATAATGAGTTTAATCAGAAATATAAGAAAGCGAATGCTACGGAGAAAGTAAATCTCTTAAAAAACAGAAAAATATATATGAACTCAATTAAGGGATGCGAGTCTTTTCAAGATTTAAGCTATGATGGCTACACAACTGAAGCCATTTGTAAACTACAAATGGCAAAAAACTACTTAAATCTCCTCACGAATGGAGCAGCCTCTTATCCAGAAAAGTGGACTATTGAGGATAAGGTAGATGAGCTGTTTATAGGCTATTGAGCACAAATATCTATACTGAACAACCTCCTTCTGGAGGTTTCTTTTTGCTTGAAAAATACACAAAGTCAGCTATAACTATTATTTATATTATAAAAATAGGAATAATCATGAAAAAAGTTATATTGCTGGCTTTAATAGCCTCTTTTGCTACAACGGTTTTTTCTCATGGCGGGCGTACTGATAAGAACGGTTGCCATAATGAAACAAAGACCGGTAATAGACACTGTCATTAACAGAAAGCACCTTCGGGTGCTTTTTTAATGCCTAAAATTTATCTCAGGATCCCATTATGAATAAACCAGTGGCAATATTTACCTTATGCGTGATTGCTGTAATAGTCTTATCTGTATTTACTTTTTTCGCTTTTAAGAAAATGAATTGTGATGGTGAGACAAAGTTTTTTATTTATAGCGGCACCCAATACAAGTGTTCAAATTATGAAAAGTAATGAGACCCCATCATGAATGATTTTTTTCTAGCAACAAATCGAAGTGTCAAGGTTAATGACATTGAAGTGCGCCAGATCCAGATGAAAGATTTTGATACCTGGGCAATGCATGCTGAAGTGTTAAAAAACTTCATCAAAGACCAAAATCATTCAGATGAGATTTTGACAGGGCTATTCAAGGCTCATGGTGTACAGGTCATTTCGACCATGGCATGCGTCACCGATCTGGACAATGAATCACTGGTAGAACTTGCTGCTGATGAGCAAGGATTTAAAGAGCTACTTAAGGCAGTACTTCTGGTCAATCAGACTTATTTCAAATACGAAAAGCCAAAACGCGGCATTAAAAAGAAAGATGACTCCACTTGGTTTGATTCATTCCAGTTTCTGGTATCAATGGGCCATCAGCATAGTGAAATCATGAAAATGACTTACGGTGCATTCCAGGACTACGTTAAGGCAGCAAACAAACTCTATAAGCAGGGAATCTTCAATAACGCCGTTGCAGCGCGTGTAGCTCAATCAGACAAGAAAGGCTTTGAGTTATTTAAGAAAGAAATGGTTACTGATTGATCGGACATTCTCCTAAAGTTATACACCCGCTTCGGCGGGTTTTTTATTGCCTGAAATTTAGAGGTTGCCATGTCTGATAAAAATTTAACATTCAAATTAATCATGGATGCCGACACTAAAGGCTTTGTTGGCAATATTAAGCAGTCTGAAGATACAGTTAAATCAGTATTCAACACAATTAAGCAAGAGTCTGATCGATTAAAACAAGCAACCACCGATGCCTCAAAAGAAATGGGTAATATCGTCCCTAAAGGCATTAGTGAATTAGCAGATAAGCTTTCTCAGTCTCTAAATGCTGCTACAGGCATTATTAAAGATGCTGGCGATAACGCAAAATCAACAGCAGGGAATTTTACGGATTTTGGTAATAGAGCCGAGAAGGCATTAAGCCAGCTTAAGGGTGATCTAGCTCAAGCCAAGCAAAACCTTGAAGCGTTTTCAAAAACTAAAGCTTCCCCTGCAGATATTGAAAAAGCACAAGTCCAGGTTAATCAACTAGAAAAAGAAGTACAGCAAGCTGATCAGGCTTTTAGTGGATTTCAAGCAGAAATAGGCAAAGCCAATACAAGTTTAAAAAATACTGATAGTGCAGCACAAACAGCTCAAAAAGGGCTTAATGGTGCAAAATTCGCTGTAACAGCACTTGTTGGTGCAATGGGAGGTATCGGTATTGGCTTGGGCCTTCGTGAATTAGCAGAGGCCGCGGATTCCTATACCAACCTTTCAGCTCGAATCAACATTGCAACCAGTGATGGTGGTAATTTTCAGCAAGCCATGGCTGGTGTGCACCAAGTCGCATTGATGACCAACTCAAGTCTGGATGCTACTGCAGGCCTATTCACGAAAGTGAATGATACCGGTAAACAAATGGGTTTAACTCAGCAACAGAGCCTAGATCTGGTCAAAACCATTAACATGGCCATTCAGACTGGCGGTGGGTCAGCAGCTGCAGCTGATGCAGCAATAACCCAGTTTACCCAAGCATTACAATCTGGCGTACTCCGTGGCGATGAATTCAACTCCATCATGGAGCAGGCTCCGGGCATCTCTAAGGCCTTAGCTCAGTCATTAGGTGTTACCACTAGTGAACTGCGTAAGATGGCCGAGAATGGCGAACTGTCAGCCGAGAAGGTCATTAAGGCATTACAAAGCCAATCCGCTGCAATTGAAGCCGATTATGCTAAGTTCCCAACCACCATTGGCAATGCCTTACAGCGAATCGCTACACAGTGGCAGATCCTGATTGGCACGATGGACCAAGCAAACGGCGCATCCGCAACTGTGGCGCAATGGCTGGTAACTCTTGCTGACAACATGGGTATTGTTGAAACGTTGCTTAAGGATATTGGCTCTGGCTTTGTTTGGATTGGTGATCAACTTTCATTTATTGATATCTCAATTTTTGACAGCCTTAAATCCGCTTTATCTAGCGCTTACGATGCTATTAAAGATGTTGTGTCAACCTTATTTGATTTTGGTAAAACAATTGTAGATATCTTGGGAACATCGCTTACCAATGCCTTGGCGGTGCTTTCATCGTTTACTGGTGAGGCAACAGCAACTGGTGAGCAAGTAAGTTTCCTAGAGCGAGTGCTACAAGGGTTATCAATTACATTTGGTTTTATTGCAGATGGTGCATCAGCAATAAAAATCGGGGTAAATCTTTTAGCTGGGGCATTTTTCGATTTAGCATCAGCAGCCAATAGTGTTCTGGCGGCAGTCACATGGGGTGATGTTAGTAAGCAATTTGCAGCAAATGCCGATGTGATGAAGGACAAGGCTAAGCAGTATTACGCCGAAGCTGAAAAAGATGCATTAGCATTCGAATCCAAAGGCATACAGCGTATGAAAGAGGCTGTACAGACTCAGGATGAGAAAAATGCCGAAACTATAGCTAAAAATAAAGAAACTTTCGCTGAACTAACGAAACAAAACGAGGATTTAACTCAGAAATCCAAGGAATTAGCAGGCGAGCGTGCTGCTCTTGATACACAATTAAATCAGGCTCGCAAAGACGGCAACCAGTCGACCATTGATGCAATCATTCAGAAATCTAATGAACTGGAGGGCCGCGAAAAGGAGCATGCAGCCAATAAAGCCGCATTAGATAAGGATATGCTGGCTTCTGCTCAAGACTATGCCGAGGCTGCTATCAAGGCCAATGGCAGTGTCATGGATGGCGTGATGCAGGCCGTTCTATTAACCAAAGGCTATATCGTCACCATCGATGAGGCTGGCAAGGTTAGTGTTCAGGCAAGTCAAAGTGCAGAACAGGCTGCTGAAAGTGCTGCTAAAAAGGAAGAAGCTCTAAGGCTGACCAAGGAAAATGTTAAGAAAGCCGATGAGGAATATCTGGCTTATCAGAAACAGGCAGCAGCTGAACGTGCACTCCTGGAACAACAGATTGAGCAAGCCAAGAAAACTGGTGATCTAAATGCTTTAGCTTCTGCCCAAACCTCAATTGATGCCATTAATGCTAAAGAAGCAGAGTTGGCCAAAAACCGTGATCTGCGTATAGCTGAATTAAATAAGGCCAATACTGGATCCGGTCAGGTGGCTGAAACTGCATACTCAAGAGCATCTGCAGCCGCTAAATTATTCGGTGTGGATCTGGATGTATCTCTAAACAAGGTTTCTAAGTCTTTTTCTAGTTCTGGAAATGAACTGGATGGACTTAAGACCAAGTTGGGTGAGGCGGGGTATACGGGGAAACAAGCTGGTGATGTTCTTTACCAAGCATGGGAAGAGTGGCTTAGTAAGGCCAAAAGCCAGGCGGAGATTGATGCGGCAAATGCCAAGATGCGTGAGTTTGAAGCGCAGGGTGTGTTCTCAACTAAGCAGGTTGAATTGGGTATTGTTGCAATAAAGAGAGCCACCTCAGAACTACCTGATACCTTGGATGAAACAGGGAAGGCCTTTGAGCGTCTCGGTATTCAGACCAAAGAGCAACTTCGATTGTCGGCTCAAATGGCATTGGCTGATTTTGAGACAGTACGCCAGAGTGGCCAGGCTACTCAAGCGGATCTTCAAAAGGCTTATGAAAAAACAATTCAGCTGGCGTATGCCTCGGGCGATGCTCAAAGTATCGCAGCAGCAAATGCCAAAGCAGCTTCACTAGGTTTATCGAT
>DFCG01000169.1:36931-37320 GCA_002367455.1 Acinetobacter sp. UBA3060
GGTAACGATACTACTGAAGCATGGGAAGAAGCTCGCAAAGCAACGGAAGCAGCTATGGCTTCTCAGGGCAAGATGAAGGCATCCAAAACCGGAACAACCGCTAAACACGGGCTTTCTGTTGAAGAAATTGAACAGAGACTTAAGGATATTGGTTATGAAGGTGATACCAAGCAAAAAGCCAAAGAGCTCTTCCAAGATGCCGAACCAGTGGCGGGTGGTTATTACAAATCTGCTTCCAATGAGTGGGTCAAGAGAAAGTATGGGACCACTGCCTATGACAACCAGAAGGCTCTTGGTAATGCCATGTATGTTATGGAGCAGATTGAACGGCTGGAGCAGTATGTTGGCAAGAATGGTAGATCAATCGGATCTAGTAGCCTAAATGACTA
>DFCG01000069.1:0-3776 GCA_002367455.1 Acinetobacter sp. UBA3060
CATGCCATAGTATATTTTCTCTCTATTTCTCTTATTTTTATTAAAAAAATAAACAGGTTAATCATATATGACAGCACATAAAATCGTGATTGTGGGTGGTGGTGCCGGTGGTCTGGAACTGGCAACTCAGCTGGGTGAGAGCTTGGGTAAAAGCGGCAAAGCGCAGATTGTTTTAGTCGATCAAAAACTGACGCATATCTGGAAACCGCTGCTGCATGAAGTTGCCGCAGGCACCTTAAATCCACATGAAGAAGAAACTAATTATTTTGCCCATTCAGCCGCACATCATTATGAATTTGTCTTGGGGACATTTACCGGTCTGGATCGTGAAGCGAAACAGATTGTGGTAGAAACAGAATATTTCTCCAAAAAAGCCCAAGCCAAGAAGAACCAGCGCATCGACTATGACACCCTGGTACTGGCCTTGGGTTCTACCTCGAATGACTTTAATACCGAAGGCGTCAAACAGTTCTGTCATTTTCTCGACAGCCGTCCACAAGCTGATATCTTTCAGCAGGATCTGTTGCATCTCTACTTGAATGCTCAACATGAAGCTTCGAGCCGTGAACTGAATATCGCGATTATTGGCGCCGGTGCGACTGGAGTAGAATTGGCTGCCGAGTTGGTGGAGGCCAAACACAATTTCTTTAAATATGGCTTAAACAAGGTCGATCCAAATAAAGTCAAAATTACCTTAATTGAAGCGGCGGATCGTATTTTGACTGCCCTTTCTCCTAAAGTTGCCGAACATACCATGCAACAACTGGAAAAATTCGGTATTGAAGTCCTGACCAATCACCGCGTGGCCAAGGTGGATGAAGACAAAATTTATTTTACAGATGGCTCAAGTCTGGATGCCGAGATTAAAGTCTGGGCCGCAGGCATCAAAGCACCTGAAGTTTTGGCACAACTGCAAGATATGGAAAAGGATAATATTCATCGCTTGAAAGTCTACTCCACCCTGCAAACCAAATCTGATCCAGACATTTTTGCTTTTGGTGATTGTGCACACTGCCAACCTGCTGCAAATGAACCAGTCTTGGGTCCACGTGCACAAGTGGCCAGCCAACAGGCCAATTTTCTGGCCAATGCCTTAAAAGCACGTGTCAATGAAGAAAACTATTTACCGATGTTTAAATTTTCTGACAAAGGTTCACTGATTTCCTTAAGCCAGAATAAAGCCGTCGGCGAGTTGCTCGGTCAAGTGAATGTTCAAGGCTTTGTCGCCAAGTCAATGTACGTTTCCTTATACCGAATTCATCAAGCGACCATTCATGGTTATGCGCATGCTGGCATTCTCACCGCAAAAGATTTTGTTACACGAAAAATTTCCCCAAAGCTGAAATTGCATTGAAATTCCAGAATTTGACCCAATCAATGAAAAAATCGTCAACAAAATTGTCAAATTGCGTTTTTTTGCTAATTTTAGTCTACAAAAATGCAATTTCACTTTATGATGTACCCTTAAAAAATTGAATGGATCAATTAACATGACTGCTATTGCAAATAACCTCGTGGTTTCTTTCCACTACACATTGACTAACGCAGAGGGTGAAACTCTCGACCAATCTCAAGGTGAACCACTTGCCTATTTGCACGGTGCAGGTAACATCATCCCAGGTTTAGAAAATGCGTTAGAAGGCAAAACTGTAGGTGAAAAATTCACTGTAAATGTTCCTGCTGCTGAAGGTTATGGCGAATACAACCCTGACCTAGTTCAAGAAGTTCCTGCGCAAATGTTCCAAGGCGTAGACAACATTCAAGCAGGTATGCAGTTCCAAGCTCAAACTGATGACGGCGTGCAAATCGTAACTGTTAAAGCAGTTGAAGGCGACAATGTTGTGGTTGATGCTAACTTTCCACTTGCTGGTCAAGACCTGACTTTCGAAGTTGAAATCGTATCTGTTCGTGAAGCTTCTCAAGAAGAATTAGATCACGGCCACGTACACGGTGTAGGCGGTCACCAGCACTAAGATCTTCTGATCTTGAGTGAAAAAAGGCAAAGTCAGACTTTGCCTTTTTTATTGCCTGAAAATAGCCCGTAAAATATTAACCATCCAATTAGCTATAAAAAAAGCAGAGCCATTGCCCTGCCTTTCCAATCCGATCAAGATCTCCTTTTACAGGATGATCAGGGGATTATTTTTTTTGGTTATAAATCTGCATCGCTGCTGGCAATTGTTGACGCATTTGCCCAATACGCTGACTATTCGATGGATGCGTAGACAGGAAGGTTGCACCACTGCCGCCACCAAGTTTGTTCATTTTTTCCCACAGGGTAATGGCTGCATTCGGGTTATAACCTGCGCGCGCCATCAACATTAAACCGCCTTGGTCAGCACGGCTTTCCAGATTACGCGAGTATG
The DNA here is from genome assembly GCA_002367455.1 of Acinetobacter sp. UBA3060. Lineage (GTDB taxonomy): Bacteria > Pseudomonadota > Gammaproteobacteria > Pseudomonadales > Moraxellaceae > Acinetobacter. The sequence goes on from DFCG01000069.1 coordinate 2,367, forward strand.
GCAAGCCAATACCGATCTGACTACCTAATTGTGCTGCTGCAGCGCCACCTTGACCTACACCTGCTGCATTTAAGCCAATACCCAAAGCCAGATCAGTCAGGGCTTGAGCACCGATTTTCTGCTTAGAATGCTCTTCTAAGGCATGCACCATTTCATGACCCATAATCGCTGCAATTTCAGCATCGGTCAGATTCAGTTTATTCACGATACCGGTATAGAATACAACCTTACCACCTGGTGCAACAAAGGCGTTGACCTGATCAGATTTGAGCACAGCCAATTGCCACTGGAATGCTGTACCGGTTTGATTCATCTGGTTAGCAACTGGCTTCAAACGATTAAATACATTATTAATCCGTTTATAGGTGGCTGAACTGGTATCCAGTTGGCCTTTATTGCGCGCATCATTGACCATGGCATTATAGCTTTGGCTCGCAGATGCATTTAAGGTCGCAGTATCTGCCCCTGCCATATCGGCAATGGTGGTACAACCTGATAATGTTACGACTGTAGCAGCCGCCATACTCAATAAAAGTTTATTCTTCATTATAATTTACTCCACCTTGGCTTAAGGGCAATTTACATTGTAAAAATTATAAGTGAAAGCACGCAGCAGCTAAACGCTTAATTCATTCATCTTCTTATAAATTATGTAATTTTTAAGCCAAATACTGTATCGCCAACCAATAAATCAGACAGATGATATTTAAGCCCAAGTAAACCTGACTCAGTGGTTTGATTTTCTGTTCAAGCATTTCGTCTTTACGTTTGAAATATAAAAAAGCATTTTGCAATAAAATAATAGGCACTAATACACAGGCGATAATGACACTCAGACCAATCAGCGCCGCATAAATCACTTCGGGATTTTGGGTTTGCGCACGAATAATCATCATGGCAATTGTTGGCGCCCCGCCCATCGCGAATAACAATGAATAAAACATGGTCGCCGATATATTTTTTTGCATCCTGCAGCTCATTTTTCTTTCTTTATATACCGCTATGTTAAAGCACATCACGCTACATTACCGATGCAACTTTAGTCTTGAAATAGCTGCATAAATTCAGGATATAAAAAAACCCATCCGGAAATGGGTTTTTATCATTCAAGCTTTAATCAAATGAAGATTAAGCATCAAACGGGTGGCGAAGAACAATCGTTTCTTCACGGTCTGGACCTGTTGAAATGATGTCGATTGGACATTCAATCAATTGCTCAAGACGTTTTACATAGTTCAATGCAGCTTCTGGCAATTGATCCAGTGATTTCGCACCGAAAGTTGACTCAGACCAGCCTGGCATAGTTTCGTAAATCGGTTTTAAAGTTTCGAATGCAAGCGCATCAGAAGAACCGACACAACCAGAATCTGCAGCTTCATAACCCACACAGATTTTCACTTCTTCTAAACC
>DFCG01000015.1:0-6148 GCA_002367455.1 Acinetobacter sp. UBA3060
AATCCGAGTGATGGCTATTGGGGCATTGGACTAGGTCATCTTTATAAGATTCAAGAAACCTGGGATATTGCTACAGGACTATATTATTTAAAGTTTCAACAACCTGAAGTTTCCTCATCCGAATCTATTACGCCACAGATTGCAGGTTTATCTGCAGTTTCCGATAATAGTGCCTGGATTCTAGGTTTGAAACTGGGTTATCACTTTTAAAATTGTTCTAAAAATACAAAAAAACGGGCCGAAGCCCGTTTTTTATAAGACTAAAACTTAGAAGCGGAAGCTTACACCCAGTTTCGCTACTGGTAGCCATTCGTATTCATTGTCGTTACGAATTTCGCGTTCTTCATTTCTTAAAGCTGTGTCAATATCAGGTGCACTTGGGTCAAGTGGCGTAAAGTTACTTGTAGAAGCTAAATTAACTGTTGGATTGCCGTTATAGTATGCACCAATCTCACCAAAGACACCCCAACGATTAGTAATTGCTGGAGAGAAACCGATCCCTACATAAGGAGCGATATTGTTTTTGTAAGATAAGTCACCAGTTACACGACCTGTAGTTCCACCGACAGTTTGATAACGGTTACCGTCTACAGTAATAGTACCATCAGCACCCGTACGACCTTCTAAACCATAATCATTATCAATATAACCTACACCTGCTGCCATGTAGAACCAGTTCGCCCAAGGACGAATTTCAGCATTTAAATAGGTTAAGTTATTATCCATATCTAGGTCATATTTAGTCCCATTAACTGAGATATCATCAGACCAGGAAATATCACCGCCGTTATAACCTAAAGTGACACCTACATATGGGTTAGCACTCCAGGAAATTGCACCACCATAACCGGTAGTACCGACTTCAGCACGAACAGAAGCTGGTTTAAAGAAAGAGAATTCAGCAACGCCTTCATCTGTTACGATTGTTTCATCAGCAGCCATCGCAGAACTCGCTGCTAGAGCTAAGGCTGATACTGCCAAAATATTATGTAAAGATTTCATTATTTCTCTCCTCAAAAGAACTTATTTTGATCATTAGTTATTCGTGATAGGCTCAATATAAAGGACTTAAAAAATATTTTTTATTCGCATTTTGCTCATCTTTTGTTATTTTTTGATACAAATTAATTTTTCTTGTTCAGAACCAAGCGTTTTCTAACACTTCTCCTACATTTCAACATAATGAAAAAGTACACTTATCACTTTAATAATTTCACGCTTTCTACACTTTTGGTTATTTTTCATCTATTTTTAGTCCTTTCAACTATTTTTCCTGCAATATAGTGTAAAATCTAGAAAATTTTTTTCTGGAAGGAAGATCATGTCGCAGCTTTCAACAATCATTGAACAAGCGTTTGAAGACCGTGCGAATTTTACAGCTGCAGATTGCTCTGCTGAAATCCGTCAGGCAGTTGAGGAAGTAATTGCTGGTCTAGACAATGGTACTTTACGTGTTGCTGAAAAAATCGATGGTGAATGGGTTGTTCATCAATGGATTAAAAAAGCGGTATTGTTATCATTTAAATTAAACGACAATAAACCAATGGAAGCTTGTGATCTTCGTTTCTATGACAAAGTAGAGACTAAATTCTCAGGTTGGACTGAAGAACAATTCAAGGCTGCTGGTGTACGTGTCGTACCACCTGCTGTCGCACGTAAAGGTTCTTTCCAGGCTAAAGGCGTGATCTTGATGCCTTCTTATGTCAACATCGGTGCTTATGTAGATGAAGGCACGATGGTNNATTATTGAAGATAACTGCTTTATCGGTGCACGTTCTGAAATCGTTGAAGGCGTAATCGTTGAAGAAGGTTCTGTGATTTCAATGGGCGTATTCATTGGTCAATCAACCAAGATTTATGACCGCGCCACTGGCGAAATTCATTATGGTCGCGTACCAGCTGGATCTGTCGTTGTTGCAGGTAGCCTTCCGTCTAAATGCGGTACTTACAGCCTGTATGCTGCAATTATCGTGAAAAAAGTTGATGCACAAACTCGTTCTAAAACAAGCCTGAACGATCTATTACGCGAAGACTAAGATGTCTTAACTTAGAGGATACATTCGTGTTCCTCGGAGCTTCAACCGCTCCTCGTCTCTACGATTAGTAATGATCGTAGGGATTTTTATTTTTATACCCGGTTATTTATTTTTCATTGGTTAGTTTTGTTATGAATACGCTTCGATCTTCCGCAATTCCTGTCTCTGATCCGTCTGCGGGTTTACGCATTACGGAGATTTTCTATTCATTGCAAGGTGAAGCCAATGCCGCAGGACTGCCAACGGTATTTATCCGTTTAACCGGTTGTCCATTACGTTGTAGCTATTGTGATACCACCTATTCCTTTGAAGGCGGTGAGCGTCAGTCTCTGGACGATATTATCCAGACCACGCTTGATTTTAAAACCCCTTATGTTTGTGTGACCGGCGGTGAACCACTGGCACAACCAAATGCCCTACCCCTGATGCAGCGACTTGCGGATTTAGGATGTGAAGTTTCACTTGAAACCAGTGGCGCTTTAGATGTGTCCAAAGTGGATTCACGTGTTTCCAAAGTTTTAGATTTAAAAACACCAACTTCAGGTGAAGTTGCACGAAATTTGCTTTCTAATCTCGATCATTTAACTGCACATGATCAAATCAAGTTTGTGATATGCAATCGTGAAGATTATGAATGGTCAAAACAGCAGCTTGAACAGTACCAACTTCAAGACAAAGTGAGTACAGTTTGGTTTTCGCCTGCATTTGCGGTCGAAAAAGGTGCGGTTTGTTTACCCCCACTGGCACGTGATTTGGCTCAGTGGATTTTAGAAGACCACCTCCCTGTTCGTTTCCAGTTACAACTGCACAAGTTGTTATGGAATGATGAAACCGGTCGTTAATTTTTTGTAAAGTATTTTTTTGGAGAATCAGCTTATGCGCCCTCGTGCCATTGTACTGTTATCTGGCGGATTAGACTCAACAACATGTCTGGCTTGGGCGCAGGCACGCTATGAATGTATCGCACTCAGTTTTCGATATGGTCAGCGTTCAACCACCGAGCTGGATGCAGCAAAGGCTTTAACGCAACGTGCGGGTGTGGAACATCGAGTGATCAATATTGAGCTGGGTAATCTGGGTGGCTCAGCCCTTACCGATCATAGTATTGAGGTGCCCGACCATGAACAGGCTGGCATTCCGATTACCTATGTTCCGGCACGTAATACTATCTTCTTGTCTTACGCCTTAGCAGCAGCTGAAGTGTTCGAAGCTGAAGCGATTGTGATCGGAATTAATGCGGTTGATTACTCCGGTTATCCGGATTGCCGTCCGGAATTTATCGAGGCATTTGCCAACATGGCACGCCTTGCAACCAAGGTTGGCGTAGAGGGTCAGGCGCTCAAATTTGAAACACCTTTGTTACATTTATCCAAAGCAAATATCATTCGCTTAGGTATTGAACATGGCGTAGACTACAGTCAAACGGTGTCATGCTATCAAGCAGATGACCAAGGACGTGCCTGTGGCAAATGCGACAGTTGTCGTTTACGTAAACAGGGTTTTGCGGATGCAGGTGTTGAAGACCCGACACGTTATATACCGTAATAACAAGGTAGAGTTTATGAAGAATTTAAAATCAAGCATCGTGCTTTCAGCAATTGTTTCAGCTGCTGCTATGTTCGCAACTACGGCTCAAGCGGCTGATGACAAATTACAACAAGCTTATAAAAGCACCAATGTAAAATCTGCATTGATCAATGTTTGTAAAAATGAAACTGGCAAAAGCAAAAAATTGACATCTGCTGAAGTCAGCAAATATTGTGGTTGTGCTATTGAAGCAGATGGCAAATTAACCAATGCACAAAAATGGGAAATTCAAAGCACTATTAACCAGAAGAAAAGCCCAGGCACTTTAGCTTTTGTACAGAAGCAGAATAAAGATCTTCAAGCATGCTTTGGTCCACAGTTAACAGGCAAACTGAAAACTTTGACTGAAGAAGCAATGAAATCAGCTCAAGCGGCACCAAAGAAATAAGATCTGCTTATTTTTTGATAAAATAAGCCACTATAGTGTGGCTTATTTTTTTAAAAAAATTTAAAGAAAACAGGAGTTTTTATGTCTGAAATTAGTTTGCTTGACCAGAATTTTCCTGCGACGACAGGCGAAATCAATTTAACCCAGTTGAATACAGAATGGCTGGTGATTTATTTTTATCCTAAAGATTCTACGCCAGGCTGTACGACTCAGGCAGTTGGCTTTTCCTGTTTAAAAGATCAGTTCGATGCTTTAAACACCACAATTCTTGGCGTATCACGTGATTCGGTAAAAGCGCATCAGAACTTTACTGAAAAGCAAAATTTGAGTATCAATCTGATCAGCGATAAAGAAGAAGTGTTGTGCAATCACTTTGATGTGATTAAAGAAAAGAACATGTATGGCAAACAAGTAATGGGCATTGAGCGTTCAACTTTTATTTTCCATAANNCAAGTTCTGGAAGATTTAAAAGCTTTGCAAGCTGCTTAATTGCATGCTTACCGTATAGACAAAAGCTCGAAATATTCGGGCTTTTTTTATAAAAAATTTCATATCATCAAGTATTTTATATCTACCCTAGTTCATTTCACACTGTCCCGAAAGATGAAGATTCACTTTATCTCCTACCCCGGCAATTCCTTTTTTCATACCAAAATCCCTACGGTTAATCACGGCAGATGCCTGAACATCAAGCAGGTTGGCATTCGACATACTGGGTTTAAAGGTTGTTTCGAAAATCACAGGCTTGGTCACACCGCGCAGGGTTAAATGACCTAAAACATTGTATTTGCCATTGCCCAAGTCTTTAAACTGGATACTTTTAAAAATTACAGTCTTATATTTTTCTACATAAAACAGGTCTTCGCCCAAAATCATATGTTTAAATAGCGGCTTACTAAAGCTTAAACTTTCCACATCCATGACCAGATGGGTTGAGGCATTTTGCGGTGCTTTAGCATCAAACTGCATCGTGGATTGAACCTGATTGAACTTGGCTTTAACCACAGTCAGTCCCATTGACTTGATCTCAAAACCGACATCACTTTTGGGAGTTAAGGTCCATGATCTTGCAAAAGACTGACTGGTCAAAGCTAAACAGATCGCCAGGCTAAGGAGCCCAGTTTTTATTATTTTTTTCAATTTTAAATCCACCTTGTTTAATTTCTTATTGATCGGATTTAAGTCCACGGCTTAATCTGAAACTAATTTTTTTGTTTTTTGAGCGAACAGGTTTTCGTTATTTTTATACCAGTTTATTGAAGTTTTTGTAAAATCATTCATGACTAACGGACAAAATACTTGCGCTGATTTTTCTCTGATAAATGGTCCTGCTAAGCTAGCAGGAGACTGGTATCATCTTATAAAATTCTGATTTTATAAATTTTTTATATAAGACAGATCGTTGATTTTAAGCTCAATATAGATTGAAATATCCATACTTGCAGCACTGAAAAGAGTTGTGTTCTGCGCTGCCTATTCTCGATCACTATCTAAAATAAAACGCTTAGACAACTCTTAACCGATTTATAGACTTTCGTAGCCTGAATCAAATACTGAGGATTAATGACACTGCGACGCCCCACATGGTACAGGCAATAATAGCATCCAGTATTTTCCATGCTTTTGGATGTTGGAACCAAGGCGTCAGTATCTTTGCCCCATATCCCAAACTAAAGAAGAAAAACCAGGAAGCACAGATAGCACCTAAAGCAAACCACCATTTTCCTAAGGCGTATTGGGTTGAAATTGATCCAATCAATATGACTGTGTCTAAGTAAACATGCGGATTTAGCCAGGTAAAAGCCAAGCAGATCATCAGTACTTGTAGAAAATGCTCTGTTAGCTGATCACTTGGTGCCAAAACCTCTGTTGATTTAAATGCGCTGATCGCATGGTGCAAACCATAATAAAATAGGAATCCTGCGCCAATATATTTAGAAAATATAACAATATCCGGATAATGTTCAATAACGCGCGCAAAGCCCAGTACGCCAAGCAGAATTAAAATTGAATCAGACAAGGCACAAATCACACAGACCCAGAACACATGCTGCTGTTTTAAACCTTGTTTTAATACAAAAGCATTCTGTGCACCGATACTGACAATCAGGCTCATTCCCACAGCAAAACCACTCA
>DFCG01000189.1:0-4945 GCA_002367455.1 Acinetobacter sp. UBA3060
AATTTGAAATAAAAGTTAACATAGAAAATTGGTAATTTGGGATCATTCCATTAATTTTTATCTCTGTGATTTTCACGCCGTGTTTGCGAAGAACACGCATTTTAAAGTCACACTGTGCTTTATAATGCAGAGTATTGCTATTTCTATTCAATCTCTTGAGAGTCGATTTTGAAAATTCTGTCAGCGTCGCAGGCTATTCCTGTCCATATCATTTCCGGATTTTTGGGTGCAGGTAAAACCACACTACTCAAACATTTATTACAGCAAAAACCGGAACAGGAAATCTGGGCTGTGCTAATGAATGAATTCGGCCAGATTGGGGTAGACCAGCAGTTATTGCCGCAAGATCAGGGTTATGCGGTCAAAGAGCTGTTGGGTGGTTGTCTATGTTGCAGTAGCCAATTGCCGATGCAGATTGCCTTGTCACGCCTGCTGTCAGAGGTGAAACCGGATCGTCTGTTTATCGAACCTACCGGACTGGGGCATCCTGGCCAATTACTGGAACAGCTGACCGAACCGCACTGGCAGAGTCATTTAAACATGCAGGCATTGGTCACAGTGGTAGATGGTTCACGTTTGCATGACCGGGACTGGACCCAGCAAAACCTGTACGCAGACCAACTCAAGGCAGCGCATATTGTGGTGATTTCACATACTGACTTGATGACAACCGCAGACCACGCAGCACTCACGCAACTTCAGACAGAATATCAACCTTATGCCCAACAGTGGCTGTTCACCGAGCATGGACAACTCGATATCGAACTGATCAAGCAGGACTATCGGGGTTCCGCCCGTCAGATTCAGCCTTTGTTAAAACAGCAACAGATCACCCGTTCAGCAGATACGCCCTTAGTGATTCAGCAAATGCCTTATCATTATGTAGAAAGCGCGCAGGGTTATCAGGTTGCGGGCTGGAAATTGCCAAAACGCTGGCAATTCAATTTTTATGATCTGCTGGATCTGCTCTGTGAACAAAAAGACTGGCTCAGAATCAAGGGAATTTTTAATACGGATCAAGGCTGGAAAAGCTTTAATTTTAATCCTGAGCAGTTTAATTATCAGTCGGCAGATGAAGGCATTGATAACCGGGTGGAAGTGATTTATCAACAGTCACGGGATTGGCTGGCCTTTGAAACTGCCCTGATGCAATGTCGTATGGATCCAGAGAAATAATGGTACTGTTTCTAGTGCGCTGAATGAATTATTGGCCTAAATCTGTTCAGCAAAATAGCGCTAAATCTTATATGCTAGGCGCCAAATTTGAGGATTATGTGATGGCGTTAAAAGCGACGATTTATAAGGTTGATTTGAATATTGCGGACATGGATACGCATCGTTATGCAGACTATCAGCTGACGATGGCGCTGCATCCTTCAGAAACCATTGAACGCTTGATGGTGCGTATTTTGGCCTATGCACGCTATGCCGATGAAGCGCTGGAATTTACCAAGGATCTTTTTGAAACCGATGAACCGGCACTCTGGGAAAAAGATCTGACCGGTCAACTGGTCAAATGGATTGAAGTCGGTAGCCCGGATGAAGATAAAGTCAAAAAGGCCAGTGCGCGTTGCAAGCAGGTCGCAGTTGTCACCTATGGTTCTGCGGTGGATGAATGGTATAAGCGCAGCAGCAAATTAAAAATCTTAAAAAATGTGGAAGTGTGGAAGTTATCTACCGCAACCACCGACGCATTGCCACAGTTATGCGAACGCACCATGCAGTTACAGCTCAATGTGATGGATGGTGAATGGACCTTGATTGGCGATCAGGGCCAGGTGCTGGTGGAGTGGGAACAGTTACAATAAGGCCAAATAAGGATGCAAGTCTGGACTTGTATCCTGTAGCTCAAATTGCGTATATCTGAGGAATAAGAATACGCAGGGTTGCACCATGTACCATGAACTTTATGATTTACTGCTAGCTGTCGCGATTGGCGCAATTATTGGTGCAGAGCGTGAGTATCACAGTAAATCTGCTGGATTGCGTACCATGATTATGGTCAGTCTGAGTTCCTGTTTATTTACCATTATCTCCCTGAAAATAGGCGTGGCCAATCCTGACCGGCTGGCCGCCAATGTCTTGACTGGGCTGGGTTTTCTGGGCGCTGGTGTTATCCTGAAAGATGATAACCGTATTTCTGGAATTACCACCGCGACTACCATCTGGATGACGGCAGCACTCGGCATGGCAGTCGGTGCTGGCTATGAACTCTTAAGTATTTGGGCTACTTTTATTGTCATGGCGGTGCTGGTTCTATTAATGTATGTTCAGCGTGGCATTGAATCTCTGAATCAGGAACGCAGCTATGAAATCGTCTGCCCATTCGATCAGAATGATTCCGATCACTACGAAATGTTATTTAAACGTTATGAGTTAAAAGTGGTGCATTCCTCACAAAAAAAAATTGATCAACAGATTGTCGGACGCTGGATTCTGATGGGATCGGCCAAGAATCATCAAGAATTAACCCAGTATTTACTCAATGATAAGAATATTCAGGAACTCAGCTTTTAACCCATCAATGTCCCAAGCTTAAAAAAACAGAGCAATCCAGTTTATACTGAGCTTTGAATTTTATGCTCCTCTCAGGTAAATAACCATGATCAACGAACTTGAAATTATTGATTTAAAAGTAGGCGAAGGTAAAGAAGCGGTAAAAGGTGCCTTAATTACCACGCACTATACCGGCTGGCTGGAAGATGGAACCAAGTTTGATTCTTCTATTGACCGTGGTAATTATTTTGAAACTGTCATTGGTACCGGTCGTGTGATCAAAGGTTGGGATCAGGGGATTCTGGGAATGAAAGTTGGTGGCAAGCGTAAACTGATGGTGCCTGCACATTTGGCCTATGGCGAACGTAAAATGGGTAAAGTCATTCCAGCCAATTCCAACCTGATTTTTGAAATTGAACTGTTTGATGTAAAAACACGTGATTAAAATGATTTAACTTGCTGAATATAAAATATATTTTTTATTCAAAAATGTATGAAGGTTCTGGTACAGTCGCTTCAAAATAGACTGTGCCGGAGACGCTACAAAAAACATCTAAAAAGATTTGAAATCAAAAATATTCCTTGTAGATTATAAGAATAATAAAGAATTATTTTGAGATATAACGTATTTGCATAACTTGATAAGGAATGTCTGTTTTTTCGTATTTGTCTGTGCCTTGAGCTGGATGACTTGCATCATAAGTTCAGCAATCGCTCAGGATGAACTCCCTTCGCCGTCATTTCAGCAGCAATCTCACGACCATATTACTGAAGTTCATTTTACCAAACATAGCACTAGTGCCTTGCAGGGAAAATGGCTGTTTTATCCGAGTCAGTTTATTGTTCAGCCCAGCCCCGTACTCCAGTCAAAAACAGTTGAATTGCCAGCCTCTTTTAAAACTCTAGCGGGTTCAAACTCTGGCTACGGTACCTTTATTGGCTATTTTAAAATTCCGAAAGAATTTCTCGGGCGACGCATCGCGATTCGGATTCCAACCCAATACGGCGCCTATCGGGTATATGTCAATGGACAGTTTATTGTCCGTCTCGGGGAAATCAGTACCACACCTGACAAACAGGTGACTGAGAAAGCACCGCGTATTGGCTATTTTGTTCCAGACACTGAGTATATTACCTTAAGCATTCAGGCTTCCAATTATACCCACTTGCATGGCGGTCTCGAACGACCAATGCAGATCGGCGTTGCAGCTACCATCAATCGCCAATTCCAGCAGCTCATGATGAGTATTGCCATGGTGTGCGGCGCGGTACTTGGGGTGGGGGTGTTTACCATTCTATTTTCGATATTCCGGGGATCACGAGAACGTAACAGTAAAAGTATCTTTGTTTTTGGCTGGTTTATTGTCTTTTTGGCCCTGCATAATCTGTTTTCTGCACCTTATGCCTATTCGGTATTTACCAATATTAATTGGCTGTGGGGAACCCGCTTAGAGTATTTGTTTACTTTTATTGCTGCCTTCTTTTTTCTCAGTTATATGCATCTGTTTAACCGACGTTATCTAAATCCGGTGATTTATTATATCGCTGTGGCATTACTGGTTTTTAACATTACTTTCACCCTATTTTCACCTCCTGAGATATTTGAACGAGTAGCCCTATTTAGTGCGATTTTCGCCTTGGTCATCATCGGTAATTTTATTTATGGCTTTTATCAGACCCTACGTTATAAAGAGCATTATTCGCGTTTAAATCTGATTGCAATTATTTTCCTTTGTGTCACTTTTTTGAATGATTATCTGTTGCTGATCAATGTAATTAAAACCACGCATCTGTTCTTTATCTCAACCAGTATCTATGCCTTATTAATCATGTTTCAGCAGTCCAGACATTATGCACATCAAACTTATGAGACTGAACAGCTAAACCTGAACCTGATCGCACTCAATAATTCGCTCGATCAAAAAGTCAAAGAGCGTACCCAGCAGCTGCGTGAAGTGAATGCCAAACTGGAACAGCAGATGAATATTGATGCACTGACCGGAGCTTTTAACCGGCGTGCCTTAAATCATGAAATCCAGCAGCAGTTTATACAGACCCAACAACAGCCGCAACATACCTTGATTTTTGCCATGCTCGATGTCGATTTTTTTAAAAATTATAATGACTACTATGGCCACTTAAAAGGCGATGAAATCCTGAAAAATCTGGTCAGGATTATTCAAGGCACTTTGCCACCGTCTGGCTATCTGGCACGTTATGGTGGTGAAGAGTTTGCGATTCTGCTCACTGGAATGCCGGTTCAAACTGCCCTTAAAAATCTGGAAAATGTGTTAAACCAGATTCGGGAACAGCGTATGCAACATCTGAATCGGCCAGATGAAAAAGATTATGTTACGGTTAGTATGGGCGCGGCCTGGGTTGAACAAAAACATGGCTATGCAGATATTCATGAATTGATGAAAGCGGCAGATGTGCAGCTCTACGCCGC
>DFCG01000189.1:5171-5398 GCA_002367455.1 Acinetobacter sp. UBA3060
ATATTGTAGTTTTTTGAGAATCTTTACTGTGATTTATCAATGTGAAGATCGGTTCTGTTGCTGATTTGTTCTGTTTGTTTATCTCAAGTTCTTCAATCTCATTACAGCGTTAAAAATAAAAAATCAAAGCAAATCCATTTTTAAATAAATCGAAGTTTGAATCTGGGCACAAATGAGCAAGCAGAGGAGATAAATAGTAAAAATATGCCTCAAGTTTGCACTGTATA
>DFCG01000017.1:0-1779 GCA_002367455.1 Acinetobacter sp. UBA3060
GTATCACTATCAAAGTTCATATCCCAAATTTGAGATGCAATAAGTGCTCTTGGTAGAATTTCACCTCTTCTACGCATAAAAAGCTCCATAAGCGCAAATTCTTTAGCCGTCAGATCAATGCGTTGACCTGCTCGTGTTACCCGACGTTTTCTCAAATCAAGTTCTAAATCAGCAATCTTAATAATATTATTATCTTCTCTTTGTTGCCCTCGTCTAAGGAGCGTTTTTATTCGAGCTAGAAGCTCTGCAAAAGCAAAAGGCTTTACTAAATAATCATCAGCGCCTAACTCTAAACCTTTTACTCGATCTTCGATTTGATCTCGGGCGGTAAGAAAAAGAATGGGCATTGTTTTACCGCTGCTACGAATATCATTGATAATATTCCAACCATTTAGTCCAGGTAACATCACGTCTAAAATAATTAAGTCATACTCTTCAGAAAGAGCTTGATGTTTACCCGTTAACCCATCTGTAACCCAGTCCGTAATATAGCCAGCTTCGGATAAACCTTGCTTGAGATAATCACCAGTTTTTTGTTCATCTTCAACTAATAGTATTCTCATTTCCGAATCCTAAGTCATTCATTAAAACTATAATAACGTTATAAAACATCTGATCGAGATAGATTACAAAAATGTCATTTTCAAGTCACTTAGATGTTCAGTGCTTCACTTTATTGTAGTAGCAAGAAATTAACTTTTAGAGAAACTTATGAAAACTGTAGTGCGTCGTAGTCTAACAATTTTAATGTGTGCTGGAACTTTAATTGCTGGTACTCAATCTTGGGCAAAAGATGTATCAACCTCAAGTGCCACTAAAACGGTAAAAGCACAGGAACCTTGTACAAAACCTTGTAAAATGGAAAAAGATGACAAGACTCAGCAAGATCATAGTCAACATCAGTCTCCTAACTCATCTGACATGTCAAAAATGGATCATTCTATGATGAATATGGACCATTCTAAAATGGATCATTCAAAGATGAATATGCCTGGTAGCAATAAATAATTTTATAAATAGCGAGAAAGAAGTATTAAAGTTTATACTAAATATTTGCTTTATTACTTCAATCTTGACCTTTCTAAAGGTGAGATAGAATGTCAAAAAAGTTAAGTCATATACTCTTAATTGGAGTTGGTTTATTTTCATCAACTTGGGTAATGGCGGCAGTTAAAGAATATGATTTAACAATCGCTGAACAAACTGTAAATATCACAGGAAAACCAGTTGAGAGAATTACTGTAAATGGTAAATTCGTTGCACCACTTCTTGAATTTGAAGAAGGTGATGAGGCCGTTATCCGTGTTCACAATAAGTTAAAAAATCAGGACTCTTCAATCCATTGGCATGGCTTATTATTACCTGGAATTATGGATGGTGTACCTGGATTTAACAAATTTAATGGCATTGCCCCTAATAAAACTTATGAATATAAGTTTAAAGTCCGCCAAAATGGTACTTATTGGTATCATTCACATAGTAAAGGACAAGAACAAGACGGTTTATATGGTGCTTTTGTTATTTATCCTAAAGATAAAACTCCACTAACAGCTGCTGAAAAAACCGATAAAGATTACGTTGTTTTGCTTTCTGATTTTCATAATTCAACAAGTGATCAAATTATGAAAAATCTTAAAAAAGAAGCAGATTACTATCAGAACCGTCGCGAAACAGTATTCGATGTATTAAAACAAGTTAAACGTGATGGATTAAAGGCAACTTGGCAAGACCGCTCTATGTGGAATCAGATGCGGATGTTGAAAACAGATATGTCCGATG
>DFCG01000017.1:1877-2549 GCA_002367455.1 Acinetobacter sp. UBA3060
GATATGTCTTCTATGAAAGGTATGGATCATGATATGTCTTCAATGAAAGATATGAATCATGATATGTCTTCTATGAAAGGTATGGATCATGATATGCCGATGAATAGCGCTACTGTTAAGGCGGCTTCAGACAAGAATGATAATACCGTATTTGGATGGGCAAATGCTTCAACACCTGAAGGTAATAAAGCATTGCAATATAGTGATTTGCAATCGTTAGATCCTCAAAAAGACACTCGTGCAGCTGAACGTGAAATAGAGATCCGTCTTGGTGGAAACATGGAGCGTTATATTTGGACAATAAATGGTAAAAAATTTAATGAAGCCGACCCACTAGTGGTGAAGTATGGTGAACGTATTCGCTTAAAATTTGTCAATGACAGTATGATGGCTCACCCAATGCACTTACATGGCATGTTTATGCAGCTTGAGAATGGTCAGGATCCAAGCAATATGCCAAACAAACATACGGTAATTGTTCCACCTGGGAAAACGATAACCACTCTACTCACAGCTGATGAGTTAGGTGAGTGGGCTATTCATTGTCACCTGCTTTACCATATGAGTGCAGGAATGATGAATAAACTCATTGTAGCTCAAGTGGAAGATGGTAATTCTACAAAGACTGTTCCTCAGTCCCAAGTAAATGAGAAGGGAGTAAATCCACATGCA
>DFCG01000017.1:2819-2970 GCA_002367455.1 Acinetobacter sp. UBA3060
ACTAAAAACTGGTATCAAAACTAGATATGAGATTACTAAGCGATTTAAACCTTTTATTGATATTGCTTATCAGTATGAAAAAGGACAGCAAGATACTTTTATGCAAGAGGCTACTAATTCCGAAAAAGGGTGGAAATATGGTGCAGGCATC
>DFCG01000059.1:0-125 GCA_002367455.1 Acinetobacter sp. UBA3060
AGCGCGAATTGAATGCTCTTGTCGTCACGAACAGGAACCAGTTCGAGTATAGAGAACTGGGTATCGTTAAGCGTACGCATAGTATTACTCTTAAATAGACATCTCTAAAAGCATACGACTTTAGA
>DFCG01000059.1:153-9851 GCA_002367455.1 Acinetobacter sp. UBA3060
CAAAAAAATAAGCATCCGAAGATGCTTATAAAGGAGGAAAGAATAAGGGGAGAAAATCTTAACGACGACGGTTGTTATAGCGATAATCGTTATAACGGTAGTTACGAGAAGAGTTATAGCGACGTTCGCTGCGGTCATCATAACGACGGTCTTCGCTGACTTTCTTACCTAAAGCTGAACCACCTGCTGAACCTAGTGCCGCACCGATGTAACCACCATTGGTGCCTGCCATGTTTCGGCCAACTGCATAACCAGCACCGCCACCTAAGGCACCACCGATAATCGCACCATTACGGTCACGTTTATTTGCTGCTACTGCGGCACCCGCACCACCACCAATCGCTGAACCGATTGTTGCACCAGTAGTACCGCCCATTTTATTACCTACTGCGGCACCAACGACACCACCCAAAGCAGAAGCTAAAGCTGTATTGGTTGTATTGCCTGCATTGGCAGCTGTCATACCCATGGCTGAGGTTGCTACGACAGCGATCATTAGAGATTTATAGTTCATGAGGACACCTTTTATATATCTAGCTATATTTTGTTGATGAGATAAATTTAATCTAGCAAGCGCCAAACAGCATGGAGGCAATGTTGGCGAATTGTGATTTTTATCTCCTTAATTTATTCATGATGTAGACAGGATAATTCCATGTATTACTTGAAAATTCACGTAGTAAAGCCACAATAAAAAAAGCACCAAAAGGTGCTTTTCATGTTAAATGTAGCGTCTGGTTTAAATTGCCTGAGCGCAAATTAACGGTAACGTTTTTTCCAGTGTTTAGAGCGTTTTTCAGCTGCTTTATCTTTGGCAATCTTGTTACCNNCCACCTAAAGCAGCACCAATGGTTGCGCCGGTATTACCGCCCATGTTTTTACCTAATGCTGTACCTGCAACACTACCTAAAGCACTTGCTGCTGCAACACGCGCTGTACTGTCGGCATGTGCGTTTACGGTCATCATTGAACCAGCAGCTAAAACTGTACTCATTAAAAGTGCGTTGAGTTTCATGTCATCACTCCGTGTCCATCTACAGGACTGTAGTTATTTCGATGCGGAAAATGTAACAAATCATGCCCAAAACAATATGAAGATGTTTCTTCATAATTCCCTGCTTTATTTGGCGAATTGTAAAATCGGCAAGAAATAAGAATAAGATCGACTATAAAAAAAGCAATTCCACTGTTTTTAATCATATTTGTTAACAAATGCTGTAGAGCACGAATGATAGCAACGCGGACTTACTCAATAATGATGTTCATTAGAAGCCAGAGTCGTTAAACTAGGCGCAATTTTTTGATTTCGCTGTGCTAAATCGTTTTTAGTCGCAGCCTATGTTTGAGATTTTTTAGAAAATGAAAGAATCGTTACGTTTACGATTAGACCAACTCTCTGACCGCCATGAAGAATTGACCGCATTGCTGGCTGATGTAGAAGTCATTTCTGATAATAAGCGCTTCCGTCAATTGTCACGTGAGCATAATGACTTAACAGAAATCACCAATGTTTGGACTAAGTACAGACAGGCTGAAGAAGACATCGAAACGGCTCAGGCCATGCTGTCAGATCCGGACTTTAAGGAAATGGCACAGGAAGAAATTAAAGAGAATAAAGCTTTAATTGAATCGCTTGAAGCAGACTTGAACATCTTGATGATTCCGAAAGATCCGAATGATGCCAACTCAGCTTATCTGGAGATTCGTGCGGGAACCGGTGGCGATGAAGCAGCGATTTTCTCTGGCGATTTATTCCGTATGTATAGTAAATATGCGGAAAACCAAGGCTGGCGTATTGAAATCCTTTCTGAAAATGAAGGCGAACATGGCGGCTATAAAGAAGTCATCTGCCTGATTAATGGTGACGGTGTTTACGGTCGTCTAAAATTTGAAAGTGGTGCGCATCGTGTACAGCGTGTACCGGCGACCGAATCACAAGGCCGAGTGCATACTTCAGCATGTACCGTTGCGATTCTTCCTGAAATTGATGTCGATACCTCGGTTGAAATCAACTCATCTGATTTGCGCATTGATACCTATCGTGCTTCAGGTGCAGGTGGTCAGCATGTTAACAAAACCGATTCTGCAGTACGTATTACTCATATTCCAACCGGCACCGTAGTGGAGTGTCAGGAAGAGCGTTCACAGCATAAGAACAAGGCCAAAGCGATGGCACTGCTGGTATCACGTTTGGAAAATGCCAAACGTGCAGCAGCAGATGCAGCAACCTCGGAAATGCGTCGTGACCTGGTGGGATCGGGGGATCGTTCAGAACGTATCCGTACCTATAACTATCCGCAAGGTCGTATGACAGATCACCGCATTAACCTGACTTTATACAAGCTGGATGCCGTGATGGAAGGTGATTTGACTGAATTGCTGGACAGCCTGCATCGCGAATATCAGGCGGATCAATTGGCCATGCTTGCACAGCAGAATGGTGGATAATGAATATTTTACAAGCCTTGGCTTTACGCGGCGAAGCTGAAAGTTACGAACGTCAGGAAAATGCCTGGTTACTGGAACACATCACCAAAATTGATTCATTTGATCTGCTGATGAAAAAGGATCAGGAGTTAACGCCGGAACAGGAACAGGCGTATAAAGACGGATTGGCGCGTATTGCTGCCGGTGAGCCTTTGGCTTATGTCACTGGTTCACAGCCATTCTGGACTTTAGACCTCAAAGTGACCAAAGATACCTTGGTGCCACGTCCGGATACTGAAGTGCTGGTTGAGACTGTGTTGAAATTGGATCTGCCTGATGATGCCCGTGTGGTGGATTTGGGTACAGGTACTGGTGCAATTGCCTTATCACTGGCATCTGAACGTTCTAACTGGACACTAACCGCTTCCGATATCTACGAGCCTACGCTTGAGGTGGCGAAATATAATGCGGAACAACATGATATTGAGAATGTGGAATTTGTTCTGGGTTCATGGTTGAAACCATTTGGCCGTCAATTCTTTGATGCCATTGTATCGAATCCACCTTATATCGATGCTGATGATGTGCATATGCAGAATCTGGCGACTGAACCGGAACGTGCGCTGGTGGCAGATAAAAAGGGGCTGGCCGATATTGAAATGATTATTCTGCAAGCCAAGAAGCATTTGACTGTCAATGGTTGGGTGGTGCTTGAGCATGGTTATGATCAGGCAGACGCCGTACAACATCTATTTAAACAGGCGGGTTATAAGCAAGTCCGCACGGTTAAAGATTATGGCGGGAATGATCGCGTAACTTTGGGTCAATGGCCACATTAATCTGTCATCTATCTTTATAAAAAAGCGACCGATGTGGTCGCTTTTTTATTGGATTTTTTCTTTATAAATTTCTGACTGCATCTGAAACCTTAAGTATTTTGAATGATATGACGCCAACGCAGTATAACTAAAAACAAAAAAGCGATGCCAGAGCACCGCTTTCGAGGAATACTTAAAAAAGAATTACATTGGATAGTCTTGTAGACAGTCATAGACTTCTACCTGATCCAAACTGCCAGTTTCCATTGCCAGACAAAGTGCCACAACTTTCAAAGTGTCTGCCAGAGATCTTTCATCTTTCAAGGCAATACCTTGTTGTAATTCATTGATACGTTCTGCCGGAATTTCAAGGGCCTGAGCCGCTTCCACAGCATCTACCTGATTAAAGAAGTGCAGAATTGCATCTTTCAGTTCTGCATCCGATGCATTTAAAATCCCTTGATTCAACTGTTCTGTGATCAGATCAGTCGAAGAAAATAAAGCTTTAGAGAAGTTTTGGACAAGATTTTGCCCAAGCACATCAGTCATCTTTAACATGGAGATACCTTCAACTAGAAAGGAAAATGGAGAGTACAGCCAATAGCAAAAGTGCTATAAATTGAATGAAAAATAATCTATTCTCGTATGAATTGCAAAGCTTTTCGGGTGACTGTGTAGTCCTGCTAATATATGTTTTAGGGCTTGAAATATATAATCATAATAAAAATAAATGTTTAGAATCCAAGTGTTTTTTCGGTAATATTTTTAAAGTCTAATTTTATATAAATTATCTAATATTATTTTGTCGATACGCACCTGGACTGACGCCAGTCCACTTTTTGAATGCACGATGAAATGCACTGGATTCCTGAAAGTTAAGCTGATCGCTGATCTCTTGTAAACTTTGTTCAGTACGGGTCAGTAATTCAATTGCGGTATCCCGGCGTATCTCATTTTTTAATTGCTGATAGCTGACACCTTCACTTTTTAAACGCCGTTGCATGGTGGCTTCAGACATATTCATTTTTAAGGCTAGTTCATTCAGTTCCAGCCATTCTGCCGGCGAAACCTGTAGCAATTTTCGGCGAATCTGGGTGCTCAAGGCATAGGGGTTTTTAAAACGCACCAATAAATTTTGTGGTGTTTGCTGAATAAACTGATACCAAGACTGAGTATCCTGTTTAATCGGCAGTTGCAGATAGCTGGCATCAAATTGCACGTAATTTTCGCTGGCCTGATATTCAATCTGTTCACAAAAACGGACTTTGTAATCAAAATCATCTAGGGGTGCTGCGCATTTCAATTGAATCTGATTAAGCAAAATCCGTTGTCCACTTAACCAGCAGATCAGGGTATGAATCAGCATCAGATAAGTCGCATAACTAAACATGCGTTTAGTCTGTTGTAGATCATAAATCACGATATAGGCATAGTGTTCCTCAACCATGAGCGTGCTTTGCAGATCGTCCAAAACCAGGTTGAGAAATTGTAGAATGTGTTGCAGGGCTTTTTCCAGTGTATCTGCCTGCATAACCATTTTCGAAAGCAATTTAAAACTGCCACGACGCATGGCATGGCTGTCCATGCCAAAAAATTCGTCATTCATGCTGTCTGCAAGCACAGTCCATAACTGGGCAAATTGGCTGACCGACACGCGTGCCTTGGGAGCATTTAATACTTCTGCTGGGATATTGGCTTTTTTCAAAATGGCAGGGATATCAAATTGCAGCCGTTTGGCATCCAGCAATGCTTCGTTCACCAGGTCAATCGAGATGGTGCCTTTGCTATATTCCAGTGCAGGCTTATGCATATTCAGTCTGACATCCTTGTTTTCATTGTCCAAATACATCATGCAAGATGCAATATTTGGAAATTGTACAGAATAAAAACTCTGTTTACTCTGCATATTAAGTCGTATCTGAAATAGAAAAATCGCTAGGAAATAAACATGAACATTCAGGGAAAAGTTATTGTGATCACTGGTGGTGCCTCAGGTTTGGGTGCAGCTACAGCGACTCATTTGGTTGAACACGGTGCTAAAGTGATTCTGGTCGATATGAATCAGGAGCAGGGTCAGGCATTACAGCAGCAACTGGGCTCACAGTCTGAATTTGTACAGCTCGATGTGACCGATGAACAGACAGTTGAAGCTTTCTTCGCTCATGTTGAAAGCACATATGGCCAACTGAATGGTTTGATCAACTGTGCCGGGATTGCGCCATCCGCCAAAGTATTGGGTCGTAACGGCATCCATGAATTGGCAATGTTCCAAAAAGTGCTGAATATTAATGTAAACGGTACTTTTAATATGTTGCGTCATGCGGCGGCTTTAATTGCAAAATATGAGCTGCAAGCTGGTGAAGAAGAACGTGGCGTGATTGTGAACACCGCTTCGGTTGCCGCTTATGACGGCCAAATTGGTCAGACTGCCTATGCGGCTTCTAAAGGTGCAGTAGTCGCAATGACTTTACCTCTGGCACGTGAACTGGCCCGTGAAGCGATCCGTGTCATGACCATCGCGCCGGGCATTATGGAAACTCCGATGCTAAAAGGCATGCCACAAAATGTCCAGGATGCTTTAGGACAAATGGTGCCGTTTCCACCACGTCTGGCAAAACCACAGGAATTTGCCCATCTGGTGGGACATATTTTTGAAAATAGTTATTTGAATGGTGAGGTCATTCGTTTGGATGGCGCAATCCGTATGCAGCCTAAATAAGTTTTCGATTTATATAGGACATGATGATTTGCACAGCTACCAATTTCCCATTGAATTTAAATGAATTTGCTTAAGCATGCATTTTCTTTTGAAGGATCAAAAGAAACAAAAATCCTTTGCGAAACTGAAGATACATCCCTGTATCTCAGTTTCGCAGGCGACATCCATGCCGCCTTATCCGACGTGCCAACGATCTCAATAGTAAAAAGCTTGAAGTAAATAAAATAGATATAGAAAGGGAAGTTCAATGATTTTAAATGATGAACAAAAAATGATTCAGGACATGATGCGCAATTATTCGCAGCAGAAACTGAAACCGACAGCGGCCTTACGCGACAAAACGGCACAATTCCCAGCACAAGAACTTAAAGAACTCGGTGAGCTTGGCGCATTGGGTATGACAGTGGCTGAAGAATGGGGCGGTGCAGGTCTGGATTATGTGTCACTGGTCTTGGCGCTTGAGGAAATTGCCGCAGGTGATGGTGCAATCTCGACGATTGTCAGTGTGCAGAATTCTTTGCCCTGTGGCATTACTCAGCGTTATGGCACAGAAGCACAAAAACAGCAGTATTTAAGCAAGCTGGCGACCGGTGAATGGCTGGGCTGTTTCTGCTTGACCGAACCTCAGGCCGGTTCGGATGCCAGTTCGCTGGAGTGTAAAGCCGAACGTGATGGCGATGAATGGGTGTTAAATGGCACCAAGCAGTTTATCACGACAGGTAAACACGCACAGATTGCACTGGTCTTTGCTGTGACCGATAAATCCGCAGGGAAAAAAGGTATTTCATGTTTTCTGGTACCGACCGATGCACCGGGTTATATCGTGTCACGCCTAGAAGAGAAAATGGGTCAGCATTGTTCCGATACCGCGACCATCGTTCTGGATAACTGCCGGATTTCTGCTGCCAACTTGTTGGGGCAGGAAGGTGAAGGCTATAAAATCGCCTTGTCAAATCTTGAATCGGGTCGAATCGGAATCGCTGCACAATCTGTCGGTATGGCGCGGGCTGCACTGGATGCTGCAGTGGAATATGCCAATGAACGCAAAGCCTTTGGTGTGGAAATTGTGCAACATCAGGCTGTGGCATTCAGGCTTGCAGATATGGCGACACAAATTGAAGCTGCACGTCAGCTCGTCTTGCATGCTGCAACCTTAAAAGATGCAGGCTTGGCGTGTTTAAAAGAAGCATCGATGGCAAAGTTGTTTGCATCGACCATTGCAGAGCGGGTCTGTTCAGATGCGATTCAGATTCATGGTGGCTACGGTTATGTCTCTGATTTTCCGGTCGAGCGTATCTATCGTGATGTGCGAGTGAGCCAGATTTATGAAGGTGCATCAGATATTCAACGACTGGTGATTGCACGTGAAGTGTGTCAACGCTGATTGTTAAATTAAAAAAACAGACTTTGAGTGATGTTCAAATCCTGCACTTACATTGATGGATATGGAAATTGCAGGATTCAACTGAACATGATGATCTAAAGACATACAGTGCGAATAATCGAAAAATAAGCCTTATTCATGTTCTAGTCCTAGGGCATGAATGCAGATTTGAAAAAAGTATGCTGATGGAATCAGCAGGAACAACAAATACAAATGGATAAACTCAGGCAAGGTCGCCTGAAAACTACAACAGGAAAGAGGTTGTCGTCATGAAGACACTAGAGCAGGCATATGCTGATTTTAATTTTGAAAATATGGTTCAGGAACATCTGGTTGGAAACGCAGAGAACATCAATGCTTATACCGAATGCTGTGGTCGCTACCTGGGTCAAAACCGAACTGCACTGATTTGGGAAGGCAAAAACGGTGAAGCAGAGCAGTGGACCTTTGAACAGCTGGCTATGGCTTCAGGGCAGCTGGCCAATTATATGCATGCTCTGGGTTTAAAAGCCGGTGATTGTATTGCAGGATTACTGCCAAGAACACCAGCACTCTTAATTACCATATTGGCCACCTGGCGGATCGGTGCCATTTATCAACCTTTATTTACTGCCTTTGAAAGCAAAGCCATTGAACATCGTATCAGTACTGCCAATACACAGTTGATCGTCACTGATGAAGAACAGCGACTGAAACTCCATGATCTCAATGTCCCGAATATTCTGACTGTGCATCAGGCAGCGGCAGATGACTATCAAGATGCCGATTTCTGGACAGCCTTACAGCAACAACCGGAGGAGTTTGAACCGGTAAATTGCCAGTTTAATGATATTTTCCTGATGATGTTTACTTCAGGCACGACAGGTCTGGCAAAATCGGTTCCTGTGCCTTTAAAAGCACTGTTGGCCTTTAAAGGCTATATGCTACACGCGGTAGATCTGCGAGATGAAGATTCCTTCTGGAATCTGGCAGATCCGGGCTGGGCGTATGGACTGTATTATGGCATTGCAGGACCAATGAGTTTAGGACACAGCATCATCATGGATGAACGCGGATTCAGTGTCGATAACGCCGTACAAATCATTCAAAAATATCAGGTCAGCAACCTGACCGGTTCGCCAACCGCATTTCGCATGTTCTTTGGCTTTAAAGAAAAATTTGATGCAGGTATCGGTTCGCATTTACGCGTGGTAAGCAGTGCGGGTGAGCCGCTCACGCCTGAAGTGATTCAGTGGTTTAATCATGATTTAAATGTGAATATTTACGATCAATATGGACAGACTGAACTGGGAATGGTGATCGCTAATCATCATGGCCTGGAGCATTATAAAAAAGTCGGTTCAGCTGGTTTTGCCATTCCTGGGCATCGTTTTGCTGTATTGAACAAAGAACATCAGGAAGTAGAAAAAGGCGAGATTGGAACCTTGGCAATTGACTGTTCAGCTTCACCGTTGATGTGGTTTGAAGGCTATGCAGGTCACAACCGCAAGTCATTTGTCGGGCAGTATTATCTCACTGGTGATACCGTGAAGCTGAATGAATATGGCGGTATTGATTTTATTGGACGTGCGGACGATGTCATTACAACCTCGGGATATCGGGTTGGACCTTTTGATGTAGAAAGTACCTTGCTGGAATGTGAAGAAGTACTTGAATCCGCAGTCGTTGGTAAGCCAGATCCAGAACGAACAGAAATTGTGAAAGCCTTTGTAGTGCTTAAATCGGCTTATCCTGCTACTGAGGATTTGATGTTAAAATTGCAAAGTTATGTACGTTCACGCTTATCCAAACATGCCTATCCGAAAGAGATTGAGTTTGTGGCGTCTTTGCCTAAAACATCGAGTGGCAAGATTCAGCGCAATTTACTCAAACAGCAGGAAGTTGCCAAACTTCAAGAGATGAAGCGAGTCAGCTAATTTTTCAAATTAATTGTTTGATTGAATGCTAAAAGGCTGCCATAGCAGCCTTTAGTTTTTTAGGAAATAAATCTTCTACTTAAATTTGAGTTAGATATTGAGCTGATTTCCCTAAGCTTATATTTTTAAGAGAGCAGATTGAGGCAAGCTAAAATTATAATTTTTTATGTCATTACAGTAAAATTACATTAATATTTAAAATTAAATATATCAAAAATTTAGCCTCTTAAGATAAAGAGGCTAAATCTCATTCATTACCAGATATTACTTTGTAGATTCACTTTTTGATGTTCTGCATGCGGTTCGCCCGCTTCGCCGGTAACACCGCCTTTTAAGGCTTTAAAAAGCTGGGTAACTTTGTTATCTGTGACATTCCAGTATTCTGCGCTGACTGCTTCAGCAATCAATACCCGTACGGTCGGATCATCCTTGCC
>DFCG01000058.1:0-6343 GCA_002367455.1 Acinetobacter sp. UBA3060
CAGCATGGGTGCATTGGGTTGCCCGATAATACTCATAAAGTTTAAATAATAGAGCGGTGCCGGAAGCCCGGGGATCATCAAACCTTGATGAATAATTTTATATTTTGAGGTAGGACCATGATAGGCGGGATAGCGCGAAACAGCAGGAGTCTGATTTAGCTGTTTCGAACGATCTAAAAAATCTTGAAGAAACCGCATCTCAGACTCCTTATCTTTTTATAATGTACTCGATCTTTTTGCCATAAAGGTGGTCACAAAACCAGACAAAGCATAGAGAATAGAAATGACCAGAATGCCGACAGGAATATTATAAGTCATCGCTGCAAAGACGAATACGGCAATTGGTAGGACAAAAAATGGAACCCGTTTACGTTCTACAGTTTTAAATGAATAATATTTGATATTGGAAATCATCAACAAGCCCACCGCAATAATGACCACTGCGTTAATGACCTGAAGAGAAGGTTCACGAATATCAAAGATTTCTGGAAAATCCAGACCGACCCAGACCAATGACACAATCATGATGGCAGCCAGAGGACTTGCCACACCAATAAAATAACGTTTATCGACCACACCAATCTGTACATTGAAACGCGCCAGACGGAACGCAGCACAAGCAGTATAAACAAAGCATGCTGCCAGACCGATTCGGCCCAAATCGCTTAAGCCCCAGCTATACATTAAAATAGCGGGAGCTACACCAAAAGCCAGCATGTCAGAAAGCGAGTCAAACTGTTCACCGAACGGACTTTGTGCACCAATCGCACGTGCCACACGGCCATCCAATCCATCCAGTAATGCCGCAATAAAGATCGCATAAATCGCTTGTTGAAAATCACCATTCATACTGGCAATAATCGAATAGAAACCTGACAACAACGCTGCGGTTGTAATCAGATTCGGCCATAGATAGATGCCTCGACGCTTAACTTTTTGCCCTTCCTGGGTATGCTCCTCTTCTTCTACCTCAAAGGTGATGCCATCAAAAGGCACTTCAGTTGAAGAGTCGCGTTCCGGTTTGCTTATATTTGTCATTCTTGTCGATCCTAACTATGACCTGATCTTTAAAAAAATTACTCGCCCACTAACCAGCGAACTGCAGCGTGACCACCATTTTCACTCATGCGAAGATGCGGGAATAACCACTGTAGCGCTTCATCTGCATCTTCAGAGAATTTCCAAGGCGGGTTAATCACCAGCAAACCACAACCGTTCAAGCCTACTGGGGTATCATCCGGCCATACACAGACTTCACAAACCAGTTGACGGCGGATACCGGTCTTGAACATTTTCTTCTCGAAGCGTTCGATCATGGCACGGTCTTTAATTGGATACCAAACCGCGAATACACCTGTCGGCCATTTCTTATACGCGGCAACCAGCAGTTCGACCAACTGCGGGAAATCTTTACGCTCCAGTTCATATGGCGGATCGATCATCACCAGACCACGTTTTTCTTTCGGTGGAATGACAGCTAACAAACCTTCGTATGCATCACGTTCATGCAAACCGGCACGCTTGTCAAAAATATTATGACGAAGTTGCTGGAATACATCACGCTGCATTTCAAAAATGGTCGCTTTATCAATCTCGCGCATGCCTTCTAGGGCAAACCACGGTGAACCCGGATAAGCACCCTTACCAAAGTTTTCACGCATATTTTCAACAATTTTCAAATATTGTTGTACGCCTTCAGGTGCATTACGCTTGATCGAATCATCCAGCTTAACAAGACGATGAATACCGTTTAAAAACTCACCTGATTTTTGCGCTTCGGCAGTCGACAAATCATATTTACCTGCACCACCATGTGTATCTACATAGCGATAAGGTTTGTTTTTTGCATTCAGTCGAGTCAACAACTGAAGCAATAAAACGTGCTTCATGACATCGGCAAAGTTGCCTGCGTGGTAAGAGTGACGGTAATTCATGTTTCAATTATTCCTAAGATCAATTGCTATTTTAACATGAAAAACTATTTCGTTCAGAAACGATTATTGCACTAAAATAGCGGACCTTTTTTTACCACACTATCGAGAATTGAAAAAATGGAAGCAGTTATCATCCCAGGGGATTGGAATGTTGATCAAATCTTAGATGATTTAGATCAACATGGCTTTAGTATTGTTGACGATGCTTACTCTAGCGAATATCAACATGCAGTGAGTCAAGAATGCTTAAGCCACTTAAACGAATTTCGTAATGCAGCCATTCAAAATGGTGTCGTTAACAACATCCGTAGTGATCATATTCTTTGGTTACAACCTGAATTTCAAATTTCCCACCGACATATTCAAACCCTTCAACAATTTTCTCAAATTTTAAACCGCGCGTTTTATTTAGGCATCAAAGATGTCGAAGCACATTTCGCTTGCTATCACGCGGGTGAGTTCTATACCCTGCACCGCGACAATCCTCAAGATAAAAATGGCCGGATGATTTCCAGTGTGTATTATTTACATGGACAATGGCAGACGGACTGGGGCGGTGAACTACGCCTGCAGGACAAACATGGCCAGTGGCATATTATCCAGCCAAAACCGAACCGAATGGCGCTGTTCCAGAGCGATTTATTACATGAAGTTTTAATCTCTAAACAGCAACGCCTATCCATTACCGCCTGGCTAAGAAGTGATACCTCACTACTCTAAGACACGCTGCCGCTTTAAATTTTAATTTTTAACCTCATATAGCCATTATTGAGAAATGAGGATTGCGTTGATGCGATTAACGACCAAACAGATTATTCAACGTCTGGGTGAAACTGACCAATTGTATTTAAAAGGCAATACGCCGGAATTAACGCTTGAACGTGCTGATCTTCGTTTACAGCTGGTGACTTTAAGTGAACTGCGTCAGGAACAGCGACATTTCCTGCAAGAAGCCGTAGTGTTGCTGGAACAAGGCCGGGTAGAATTTGAAGAAATGCCGCTGCGCATGTATATCAACCTATCTTTGCATCTGGCCAAGGCTTATATGATGTTTTTTGAATTGACCAAAGAGCACCATTTCGCCCTGATTACTCAGCAAATTTTAAAGCCAATGGCCAGTTATGAACATGGGGACATTTATTTCTTTCTGGCCTATGCCAGTGCCAGTAAAAATGAGCCGGCCCTGACCCGCCACTGGTTAGGTAAGTACACCACCACTGCCGAATTTGAGCTGGAATTATTACAGCAGCATCATGCATTTAATGATTATCGTCAGCACGAATGGTTTAACAAAATATTAAAAAGCAAAATGCATTAAGCCAAAGAACAAAAACGCCTCAAATGAGGCGTTTTTTAATACAAGCTATATCATCTTATTTTAAATATCAGAAAAATGTAGGAGAAATGATCAAGCAGGTTGACGTCTATAAGCGTCCATGTGCAGTTGCTGATTCAGTTCATCGACCCAAATTGCCCAATCATCATCTTGTACCAAATGGCTAATCAATAAAGAACGCTGGGCTTTATTCCAGAATGGCGCATCATGCAAGGACAGCCCTGCTGGCAGTTGATGGGTGCGTACATACAATTCAATAGCCGCAGGACTATTGGCGAGACCGAGCTGAGAAAACAAGAGCTCTAAGGATGGTTGGTTCTTTGCGAGCATCGCGCCCTCCTTATATCAGATAAATTGTAATTATTTATAGATCTAACTTATAAGATAAGACAAAAAAAACCTAGTCCTTTGACTAGGTTTGTTGTTTCTTTTTGTATGAATGCATTTAAACGCTTTGTTTGTCGCTTTCCACATGTAAAAGCTGATTTAACTTGTCAATAATGACAATCCATTCATCATCTTGGTGCCAATGTTCACGCAGGAAGGCACTTTGTCCCTCACTCCAGAATTCGGCATCTGGCAATGCGACTTCAGATGGCAATTGATGGGTATGGGTAAATTGATTAATTGAGGCTTCATCAGAAGGCAAACCCAATTGTTCAAATAATAATTCTAAAGTTAACTGTTGTTCCGTAAGCATAAATAGACTCCATCGTAGTGTTAAATTATGAGCGTGTTGAGATTCGAATTCTTAGGTTGATTTATGGCCGGGTATGTCACAGGAACCTGAACCCTCTGCCTCAATATGTAATTGTTCATTCAATACATCAACAAAAATGGCCCAGTCATCATCTTTCTTCCAGTGACTGATCAGAAAGTCATGCTGTGATTTACTCCAAAAAGGAGCTTTATGCAGGGGCACATCCATACCGATTTGATGCGTATTAATAAACTCATCAATCGCTTCCGGACTCGAATCCAGACCCAATTGTTCAAAGAAAAGTTCGAAGGTGGCGCGTTGTTCTAACATCTGAACCTCCATCTTTTTTATCTATAATCTTGTCTTTACCTTAGATCGCTCATAGCGAAAACTCAGTTGTCTCTCCTTCACAGCTTGTTATTTTTTGTTGATTAAAGTGAGTGACATAAAAAAAGCACCCCAAATGGAGTGCTTTTCTTCAACTTAATCTAAAAAGATCAAATTATTTAAGCATATCAGCAATTGCTGCGCGCTCTTCTTCAAGTTCGTTCAACGTAACGTTGATACGTTCACGGCTGAATTCGTCGATTTCAAGACCTTGAACGATTTTGTATTCACCGTTTTCAGTCGTTACAGGGAAACCGAACATTACGCCTTCAGGAATACCATAAGAACCGTCAGAAGGGATACCCATTGTTACCCATTCGCCGTTTGTGCCAAGAGCCCAATCGCGCATATGGTCGATTGCAGCGTTAGCAGCAGAAGCAGCAGAAGACAAACCACGTGCTTCGATAATCGCAGCACCACGTTTACCAACAGTCGGAAGGAATGTATTTGCATTCCATTCTTGGTCGTTGATCATGTCTTTAACGCTTTCGCCGTTGATGGTTGCAAAACGGTAGTCAGCATACATAGTTGGAGAGTGGTTACCCCAAACTGTAAGATTTTTGATGTCTTTAACCGCTTTACCAGTTTTAGCAGCAATTTGAGATGCAGCACGGTTGTGGTCAAGACGTAACATTGCAGTGAAGTTTTTCGCTGGGAGATCTGGAGCAGATTTCATTGCGATGTAAGCATTCGTGTTTGCAGGGTTACCAACAACTAGAACTTTAACGTCACGGCTNNTAGTCAGCATCTTTAAATGCAACTTTAGGATCATCAGTACCGATCATGTCTTCTAGTAATGGGAATGCACAATCTTGAAGCTCCATCATTACGCCTTTAAGCGCTTGCTGAGCTTTCTCAAAAGGAACTTCGAGCAATTGCAAAATCACTGGTTGATCTTTACCTAGCATTTCGCCGCTTGCGATACGGAATAATAGGCTGTAACCAATTTGACCTGCAGCGCCAGTAACGGCAACACGAACTGCTTGCTTCATCTAATTATCTCCAATTGAGGATATTCAATGCGATTAAATAGTTAGTATTTAATCTAATAATCGTAAACGCGAAAGATTGTACTCCAATCCTTTGTCAGATGCATATAAAAGAGGACGGATTTCACCTAAAGTCTGATAGGAAATATAAATTAAATCGGCAAAAAAGCTCAGTATGTTCCTTTTATTGTGACAGTTTTTGGGCATGTATTAATAATGTTGGCAGGACAGGATTTGTAATTGCCATTGGGGCGATAACAGACCTTGATCGAGGTAAGTACGCTGGCCGACTGGGTTTGCTGGCAGTTAAATCTCAAGGCATTACCCGGTAATTGTGGATTAATTTTCAGGAATTTGGCCCGCAATGTATCGACAGAAATCGTAATATTTTCCTGTTCCGTCAGTTCTGCAGGCACTTTGAGACGATCTGCATAATTGATAATCGTCCGGAAATATTGACTGGCATTCATCGGCACACAGCCACCGATATTGCGCCATAAGATTGTCCGGGTATTGTCATCCGGCATGATCCTGGCCACTACCTTGGACTGAAGTGGTGACAGTTTCGCAGAGCTATTGGTCGTGCAATTTTGTGATGTGGTCTGAGGATATAAGCCAGAGATATTCAGCGAATAACCTTCCAGACATTTTCGTTTCTTGGCATATTCCGGATACAGACTACATAAGGCCGGGACCATTTGTACATCCATGACATAGTCTGTCGGCGTAGCAAACACTGCCGGACTGCTGGCCAAAACCACAAGCGCAACCAATCCAGCCCAGACTCGACGATCCTTCATTATTTTCATGAATAAATCACCATCCCCCAATAATTTTAATTTTATTGTGTATTACGTAATGGTATCAGTTGCATGCGTTTACCCACTGACTGTGCCCCCTGTCCTAACAAGATACCGTAATGCGTGGCATTGGTCATGACATGTTTCACATAATCCCGGGTTTCAAGTAAAGGAATACTTTCAGTATATTGATCTGC
>DFCG01000058.1:6385-15199 GCA_002367455.1 Acinetobacter sp. UBA3060
TTGTTCGCGGTACGGTCAGCGGCATAAATGGCACGATCATGCCAGCCCATATCCATGGCACGTTTTGCCGCGGCCAGCAACAGGTCATCATCCTTCTTTAGATAAGCCTGACGCACTGCCCAGTTCCATTCCCGGTTAATATAGTTCTCCGGGGCGCTGATATTACGTAAGGTGAAAGCACGGCGGAAATGAATATCCTGATTCAAGCGCTGCATAGCCTGATTGGATGGCTGCGCTGGATTTGGTGTACTCGCAGTCACCTGCCCCAGCTTGTCGCGTGCCAGAAGATTGTGATAGTCATCTCCGGTCGCCAGCTTACGATAAATACTTTCTGCTGCCTGTTTGGAAGCACGATCAGTACGTTGTTCGCTGGCACGCGCCAGCCAGTATTGCCAGCGATCTTCCTGCTTCTGGTTGACGCTCATGCTGTCAATCGCACGGATCAGGCTTTCCCATGCACTAAAACGAATTGCCTGACGCGCATAAATCTCGGCTTCTTCTGGGCTAAATGGCAGGCCATAGCTGGCATCTAGTGCATTTAACACTTCACGATTGAAGTTGTTTTTCATGACTGTGGTGCCACCGATATAACCGACAGCACGATATAAGGCGCGTTGTACCTGTACTGGTGTACCTTCGGCAGTCCGTTTGACAATAGACAAAGCTGAGTCCAAATCGCTATCAGCCAGACGTCCCAATGCATAAATCAGATAAGCATGCTCTGCCGCAGTACTTTTAGGTGCAGACCACAAATAATTAGTGGGATTGGCTTGAATCGAATTCAGTTGTGCCAGAGACAGATTTAGACCAATGCCTTGCGCTGTCGCAATGGCCTGACCTGACTGTCCGGCACGAAGTTGTCCCCAGAGTCGCTGCTGACGGTCTTCTGCCGTCATAAGTGGACTGGATAGCATCATCCGGCCCAAACCGGTACAAGATTCAGGCTGGCTATTGGTAGTTAACCAGACTTCTTTAAACTCGGCATAGACCAGTTCATCGCCAGCTTTGGCGCGCACTTGTGCCACTGCACAGGCTTCGGCAGGATCAGCATTGGTTACATAAGGCAATACCGGTTGGGCATTGCTAAAATCTGCCATTTTTACTTTTTCTTCGACATAGTCCGCTGCCAGCTTTTCAGCCATCGCAGATTGAGGGTAACGCTGGGCAAAGCTGATAATCTGGCTGACAGGCTGCATGGCAAGATTCTGGTTTAAAATCCAGTATTCCGGATAATAGCCCAAGGCATCATTCTGCATAGACAGACGATATTGCTGTAACAGTTCAGTATTACTTGCATTGGCTGCACGCAAGGCATCATTAAATTGTTCTTCTGCTGCCTGTGTACTCGCTGAACAGATACATGCCACACTTAAAGTAATTAATTTATAGTATTTATACATAGTTTTAGTGTGTTTCAACATCCCTTTGCCTTCTATCATCGATTTTGTGCTTAGCCCATGTTGCATATCATAAGAGCTAGTTTGAAGATTATAACCAACTCTATTGTTCAGTTATGTAACCTTATGATTAAGCAATATTAATCTACAGACAATTTTTGCCCATAAATCAATATTTTTCCACAGTTAATTTGAGCTATAAGTTTAAGCGACTTTCCTGCTAAAATATGCGCCTTTCCAAGATTTCAGTCCGTGAATTGAATTTTTATTCACCTGTTTGATGTATCAATCAGGCTGTTCGTTCACTCTTTCAACGTATTACCTTGTAGGAGCCTACATGACGGTTCAAACCTTCATTCCGAATGGTGCCTCAGCTGCCTCAGAAAACACTGTTACCCAGCCAGCGCACACCCCAGTTAGCGATGCCTCAGTCAAAAAACTGTACATCGAAACACAAGGGTGTCAGATGAATGAGTACGACAGTCACCGTATGGCAGACCTGTTAGGCGATTCTCATGGCTATGTGCTGACCACCGATCCTAAAGATGCCGATATTCTGCTGATGAATACCTGCTCGATCCGTGAAAAAGCCCAAGAGAAAGTATTCTCCGAGCTAGGCCGCTGGCGCAAACTTAAAGATAAAAATCCTGACCTGATTATTGGTGTTGGTGGCTGTGTAGCGTCTCAGGAAGGCGATAACATCCAGAAACGTGCCAATTATGTTGATATGATTTTTGGCCCACAAACCCTGCACCGTTTGCCGCAAATGCTGGATCAGCATTTTGAACAGATTGAAAAGCCGAAAAAAGAAAAAATCAAACTGGTGGATATTTCCTTCCCGGACATCGAGAAATTCGACTTCCTGCCTGAACCGCGTGTTGAAGGCTATAAAGCCTTTGTTTCGATTATGGAAGGCTGTTCTAAATACTGTTCTTTCTGTGTGGTGCCTTATACGCGTGGTGAAGAAGTGTCCCGTCCACTGGATGATGTCCTCGCAGAAATTGCGGGTTTGGCAGAAAAAGGCGTGCGTGAAATTTCACTTTTGGGTCAGAACGTAAATGGCTACCGTGGTGAAACTTTTGAAGGCAATATCTGTACTTTTGCCGATTTGCTGCGTTTGGTTGCAGACATTCCGGGTATTGGCCGTATTCGCTATACCACCTCGCATCCCCTGGAATTTAATGATGACCTGATCCAGTGCTATCGTGACCTGCCACAAATGGTTTCACATCTGCATCTGCCGGTACAAAGCGGTTCCAATGATGTGTTACAAGCGATGAAGCGTAACCACACCATTGATGTCTATATCGAAAAGATTAAAAAATTACGTGCAGTTCGCCCTGACATGCACCTATCTTCAGACTTTATCATTGGCTTCCCGGGTGAAACTGATGAGAATTTCGAAGAAACTTATCAATTTATCCAAGATCTGGATTTTGACCATTCTTATAGTTTTATCTATTCAAAACGCCCGGGTACGCCTGCGGCAGAACTGGAAGATACGATTTCTGAAGATGTCAAAAAAGAACGTCTGGCCAAAGTTCAGCAATGGATTAAGCGTTCAAGCATTGACAAGACGGATGCCATGCTCGGGACCATCCAGCGTGTACTGATCGAAAAAGTTTCTGATAAAGATCCGAATATTCTGGTCGGTACGGCGGACAATACCCGTTATGTCAACTTTATTGGTGACCCTGCCTGGGTAGGCCGCTTTGCCGAGATTGAAATTACCGAAATTAAAACTTTGAATTTAGTTTACGGTGAGCTCTTGAATCTTGAGCCTGACGTGGCGTAATGTAGAGCATATAACGCACACTTCATAAGGAACACTCTTGACTGCAGCGATTCGACGTACAGTAGCTTTTCCTGGAATTTCGATGGACCGTATACAAGCCATGTTAGGTGCCTATAACGGCCATTTGAAGCAAATTGAACAACGTTTAGACGTCAAAATCTCCCATCGTGGAGAAAGTTTTATTATTGATGGTGGAATCGATGCCGTTGAGAGAGCCGAAATGCTCTTGCAACGTCTTCATGAAGAATCTGAACATAGTCAGCAGATTAGTGCAGATACTTTACATCTGATGATTCAGGGCAGCCAGACTGACCGNNTTAACCCAGAAAATCGATCCTTATTTACGTCCCTTGTATGACGCGCTGTATGAAATGCTTGGCTTTGAAAAAGTGGCCAAGCTGATCGAACGTCAGGTGATTGAAGTGGCTCCGCTTGCTTATATGCGTGGCCGTACCTTGAATCATTCTTTCGTGATTCTAGATGAAGCGCAGAACACCACCCCAGAACAGATGAAGATGTTCCTGACCCGTTTAGGTTTTGGCTCACGAGCGGTGATTACCGGTGACGTGACTCAGGTAGATTTACCACGTGGTCAGCAATCCGGTCTGTCACATGCCTTACGTGTGATTGACAAAATTCCTGAAATTCATATCACCCGTTTCCATTCGCGTGATGTGGTACGTCATCAGCTGGTACAGAAAATTGTTGAAGCCTACGAAGGCTGGGACAGTGAACAGCAGCGTTTAAGTGCTGAAGCACGTGCCGAACGAAAAGCACGTCAGGAAGCCTTGATCGCTGAAAATGATGCTGCGGCAGACGCACAGCATTAAGCTTTAAAATTAAGGATTTGTGTTGAAACTTAGTCTTTCCTTACAACAGGACTTTCAGTCGCCTGAACTGGTACTGAAGCGGGCCTATATTAAAAAAGTTGTAGAAACCACTTTACGTCATATCGGCACTCANNGACAAACCGACCAATGTCCTGTCTTTTCCGAGTGAACTTCCAGATGAAATGGCGCAGTTTCTGGATGCATTTCCCATTGGTGATCTGGTGATCTGTATTCCTGTAGTGCTGGCCGAAGCGCTGGAACAGCAAAAAGCGCCTTTGACTCACTTTACCCATATGCTGGTACATGGCACTTTGCACCTAATGGGCTATGACCATGAAACCTCGGATGAAGATGCCGAAGAAATGGAAGGCATTGAAATCGAGATTCTAGCAAAACTTGGTTTTGATAATCCGTATTTAGAACAAGGCTAAAATTTTCTTGCTATAAAAAGTGAGCTTCGGCTCGCTTTTTTTATTGTTTACCCTCATCCCAACCCTCTCCCATAAGGAGAGGGAGTTTTAATACCTATAGCTCAATGATAGTTCTCTCTCCCGTTGGGAGGGAGTTAAAGGGAGGGTTTACAAATGAATAAAATGGTCTAACGCACCTCAAATTCTGCTTCTGCCGGATCAAATCGCCAGGTACGAATCACCCGCAGTTCGGAAATTTCTTTCATTTTGCTATCGAAAGCACCAAATGGCGCTGCCTTACGCACGGAAGCTTTGGCTGCTTCATCCAGCATGGCATGTCCCGAACTGTCAATCAGTCGAATGGCACGAATCCCGCCATTCTGGTTCAGGATCACCATCAGCCGCACTTCCCCTGCCAGATTCTGNNAACTTTTCCAGATATGCGGCCGAAACATCCTGCTTGGACTGAATACCATCCACAGTCTTAATTTTTTGCTGACGACTGAAATTTTGCTGACGCTGTAAATATTGCGCTTCCAGACTGGCGACCATGGCCGCTTTGGCCTGAAACTGGCTCTGTAATTGCTCCTGCATTTTTTTACGCTGATTTTCTTCCGCCTGCTTTTGCCAACTCAAGGTGGTCATCAGGACTTTTTCTTCAAAACTGAGTTCCTGTTGCTGTTGCAGCATATCTAGACTTTCTTGCAGTTCTTCACCTGCATGTTGCTCCATTAACGGCGATGGCATATCACTCGACATGCGATGAGCTTCTCTAAACTGACCGGAACCCTGCTGGTCCGTTTGAGCCAGAAAATCAGCATGCTCAATTTTTTCATCAGTCTGTCGCAAACTAACTGCGATTTCTTTGGTACTGGTATCCCGATCTTGCGGCATACCAAATTCCAGTGTCAACACGATCAAATGCAGAATGCCTGCGGCAAGCAACGCACTGCTAAACACTGGATCTTTCCACCAAGTTCTGACCAGAGGCATGAGTATCATCGTTTTTTCACATTCGCCTAAACTCAATAATGAGTTCAGCTCCCCAAAAAAGTATTTGAAAGATTAAAAATAAACGGATTCGTCATTTATCTTTTTAAAATGCCAAATCCATCAAATCTTCAACGTTACATAACTAAAACTATAAAAATGGTGCTATTTATTTTGCTAAACTTCAAGCATGAACGCTTGTATTTTTCATACAATTCGACAAGATACATCCCGAGTCAAAAATAAAGTTGCCAGGACGCTTCAGTATGCAAACGCTAATTTCCAATATTTCCAACCGAATCCGCCAAGTGTATCAGAGGGCGGAAGGATTTATTGAAGATGAGCGTGAATTTCCCCTATCGCAAGTCTTCCTAAATGCAACCTTTCAGCGCTTTGTCACAGACAATGTCGATGCATTGAAAGACTTACACGCAGATTTACATGAAGACTGGCTGCGTCTCTACGCAACACTGGATTATAAAGGCCTGATTGTCACTTTATCGGTTGATTTGAAACTGGTACAGATGGAACTGAATAAAACCACCCAGTTGATCGTGTTCGAGCAAATTAGTGATACCCAGCTGATTGAAGCCAAATATCCGAATATGCTTTATAAACTTGGCGTGCGTTTTGGCCTGTTCTTCTATCAACGTGTCTTGAATAAAGATCCTTTGGGAATGATTTTGGAAAAACTGGGCGTGATTAAAGTCATCGATGACTTGCTCTATCTGGATTTAAATCGCTGGTTAGGTAAAAGCCGATCTGTCATTGATACCTTGGGCAAAGTTCATGTGAATCACGCAGTACTTCGTGAAGCCGAACTGGTGGTGATTGGCAACGTCAATCTAGCCGCCCTGTTTAGAAAACTCTCCCAAGATCAGGAAGAGAACTGGGATGAAGACGAGATGGATGACAACCGGGTCACCCCCATTAAACAGAAAGATCCTTCTTAAATTATGCCGAACATAGTCTTTGAACAAAAGTTCCATAAAACTACATGAAATATACATTTTTGGCAGAAATATCCCTTCAACTTCCATATTTTGCCCAAATAATAAAGGGTGCAATAAGTGATATGTTTTGCCAATTGAATCAATATAGGAAAATAACTGATGGCGAAGACTGTATTCAAAATTTTAGTGATGACCACGGGTCTGAGCAGCGCGATACTGTTCACTGGTATTTCTAGCCAAGCTTTTGCCATGACTCCTTTCCAAGCCAGTTATCAATTTAGCTATAATGGCAAGAATATGGGTTCTGCAACGCGGACTTTAAGCAAATCTGGCAATAACTGGACTTATGTCTTTGCTGCAAAAGCCGGAGGT
Organism: Acinetobacter sp. UBA3060; assembly: GCA_002367455.1. GTDB lineage: Bacteria > Pseudomonadota > Gammaproteobacteria > Pseudomonadales > Moraxellaceae > Acinetobacter. The sequence goes on from DFCG01000058.1 coordinate 13,133, forward strand.
ATTGCCTCTGCAACCGAAACCAGCCGCTTTACTTTTAATAATGGCAAGATCGGCTCAAGCAGTTTCAGTCGCAGCAGTAAAGTGCTGGTGCATAACAACACCATGAGTATTAATTTCAATCCTTCCAGCAAAACTATCAGTACCAAGAAAGATGATGAAAAACGTTCTTTTGCCTGGAGAGCAGATGTTCTGGATGAGTTGAATGCGGAATTGCAGATCCGTGAAGATTTAAAAAATTCAGGCCTGAAAGCAAATTACTACATAGCTGATGCTAAAGAAGTTGAAGGCCGCAAGTTTGTCAAACAGGGTTCAGAGACTATAAGTACCAAATACGGATCCTTTAATACCATCAAGGTGGTGATGAGGCATAGCAAGCCAGGCCGTGAGACCATCTTCTGGTTGGCGCCAAAACTTGACTATCTTCCAGTCAAAGTTTCGCATGTCGACAAGAAAACCTCCTATGGTTTGCTGTTAAGTGATTATAAAGGTGCAAGCAACTAAGTTTTTGGCGAATTTCACTTGATTTTTTCCGGGTGCTTTTTACAATACGCTTTTGCTTGAAAAAGCACCTGCTCTTGAGGATTCTCCCGTGCATGCACTAGAACAGAAAATCTTGGCTGAAGGCATCGTTCTCTCTGAAGAAGTTTTGAAAGTAGATTCTTTCTTAAACCATCAGATTGATCCAGTCATGATGCAACTGATTGGTCAAGAATTTGCGCGTCTGTTTAAAGATGCTGGTATTACCAAAATTATTACGATTGAAGCATCAGGTATTGCACCTGCCGTAATGGCCGGCCTAGAGCTTGGCGTACCTGTAATCTTTGCACGTAAATACCAGTCTCTGACCCTGAAAGATGATTTATATCGCTCTAAAGTCTTTTCATTTACCAAACAGACTGAAAGCACGATCGCGATTTCAAATAAACACATCAGCTCAACCGATAAAGTTTTAGTGATCGATGACTTCCTGGCCAATGGTCAAGCCGCTTTAGGTCTTGCAGACCTGATCCACCAGGCAAATGCAGAAGTAGTCGGTATTGGCATTGTGATTGAAAAATCATTCCAGCCAGGTCGTGACTTGCTGCTTGAAAAAGGCTACCGTGTGGAATCACTGGCACGCGTGAAGTCTTTGGCAAATGGTACAGTTGAATTCGTTCGCGGCTAAGCTCGCCAATGAATTTCAAAAGAGCGCTGATGCGCTCTTTTTTTATTGCGTTTTTCTGATGATATAAATTTAAAATATCCAAAACTCGGCTATAGCTCAGCCTAAATTCTTATTTATTCTTCCAGATTTGATCCNNAAAAAAGAGTTTATTTAACAGTCACAGTGATACTACCGCTATTCACAGCACCGATAGCGGTAGTTGTGATGCTGTTGTTAATAGCAGTTTGAGTTCCTTCTGAAATAGCACTTACAGATGCATCAATAGCACCCGCATTATAAGCAATGTTCGCTACACTATAATTGCTTAAAGTTTCATTGATTTCCTCACTATAGTCAGTACTCAGTGTCGAACTTATAACTTCCGAGATATCTGAACTATCCGAAACCTCTGATAGCTCCTCTAGAGTTTCAGAATTATTAGTTGCACTGGTTACTGCACTGTAGTCGTAGTTATCCGTGGCATCTGATATGTCTGATACCACCTTATTGTAGCTACCCTGCTCAATACTGATACTACCTGTATTCGCGGCACCAATCGCAGTAGTTTCAATTGTACCTTCAATTGAACTAATGGCCTCTGGTGCTTCTCTTGTAGCTTCTGCAATTGCTTCTAAATCAACGCTTGCATCAACATCACCTGTATTCACTGCAAGATTCAAAGCAGAACCATTTTCAACCTGCTGAGAAATAGAATCCAAGGTAGCTTGCAAGCCTGTATCTATGGTGACGTCAGTAGGTGTTTCATCTCCTTGGGCATATGCCATACCTGTACCAGACAGAAAGGCGACGGATAAAGCGATTGTTTTGATCGTGTTTTTCATCATTGTTCTTCCTACTTTTGTTTTGAAGTACCTCTCGCTAAGTACTCCTTCTTATAATGGGAGCGAGCCCATTTTTAAATA
>DFCG01000188.1:0-308 GCA_002367455.1 Acinetobacter sp. UBA3060
TTAATTTTGGAATATCCAGTGGGCGATTTACGTCAGCACTTTGAACATCCAGAGCGCCCTTTGACTGTAGAAATCGGTTTTGGTATGGGCCGTTCACTGGTATTGATGGCCAAAGCCAATCCTGAACGTAACTTTGTCGGGATTGAAGTGCATGTACCGGGTATTGCGCAATGCATTTACGAAGCAGGTGTTGAAGGCCTAACGAATTTACGTGTACTGGATGCAGATGCAATTCAGGTATTACGTGAAATGCCAGACAACAGTATCAATACTGTGCAATTGTACTTCCCTGATCCATGGCAGAAAAA
>DFCG01000188.1:566-2785 GCA_002367455.1 Acinetobacter sp. UBA3060
GTTTCCAGCATCAAGGGATACAACAAACTAAAATCGACCTGTTGTGCATCAACCACCTGCTTGCCCATGTCATAACAATAATTGGCAAAGTTACAGGCAAATACCGCTGCAAGATGCAAACTGAGACGTTGACTAGAATTATAAGTATAAACACGATTGCTTAGGCTATTTGCCAGTTCTAATAACAGGATTTGGTCCTGTTCATTCTCCGCTTCAATCAACAGTGGCGTCTGCTGCCAATCAATCTGGCGTTCCAGACTAAAGGTCTGTAAAGGATAAAATACGCCTGCACGCGCATGCACATTTTTCAGTAAATCGAGATGGGTACTGCCAGAGGTATGTACGATCAGATTCTGCTGCAGATGCGGATGAATCCGTTCAATGACGCTGACAATCGACTGATCACTGACCGCGATAATGACCAGATCCACCTCATGACTCAGCTGTTCAGGTCGAGCGATGGCCTGAGCGTTGAATTGCTCAGCCAGTTGCTGTGATTTTTCTAGGGTTCGACTGTAGATCTGTACGATCTCATGTTGTGCTGAAAATACACGGGCAAGATGATATGCCACTCGCCCTGCCCCAATCATACTGATCCGCATCTTGTGCTGTTCCTGACTCATTGCGCACAGCATGCCAATAAATACAGATTGAGGCAATTGGCCTTGATGTTTTTGAATAGGCTTTAGAACTTTCGCAGGGTCAGAATCTGTTCACTTCGGCCAAAAGGTCCATGAACATCATGCAGAATCCCGCTAGTCAGACCGATACCATCTTCACCATATTGCTGCACCACTTCCAGTCCCAGCCATTTACCCTGCGGCAGACGGTGCATATGAATCTGCAGGTCCAGATTCGGAAATCCCCAACCGGAATTCGGGTCCTGACGTGGCACAATGCCATTGGCCGTATCGACCATACCGAGCAAACGACTAAAGTCTGTCGTCGGTTGAGCTTCTACCATGTCCAGCGAATTTCTTAGCCAGACAATGCCCTTGCCTGCACGATGGTCAGCATGTGCCCGGGTTTCAATACTCTGGATATAACCGCCCGGCCAGCAGCGCATACCCTCCCAAACCGGTAAATATTCTGGACTTTCGATCGGAAAATCTTCCACTCCAGCAATGGCCGTGGTATTTGAAGTTAGCATTCTCCACGCGCGTGCGACGATACAGGTTTTACCATTGGCACACATTTCAGCTTCAACCAGTTCAATGGTTTTACCCCGACGGATCATGCGTGTGGTAATCGAAAATTCACCAAAGGCTATCAGGCCAAAAATATCCAGCCCGACCCGACCAATACGCATGTCAGCACGTGGCTGAAACTGTTCCAGTTCAACGCATAGAATACCGGTGGCTGGCGCCATGTGCTGCTCATGCGGATTCCACGCACCTTGTGCATGAATATTAGAACGGTAATAAGCCGTAGTACTGCCATCTGCATGCTGTTCGCGCTGAATAAAACTGTAATATGCCGACATTGTTTTAATACTTCCCTGAATATTCTCTTAAACTTTAGAATTTGCAAAAAGTTCTTTGATCTTTATTTTCTGAGCAAAAAGCCATGATAATTCATGATTTGACAATAAATTTTGCACTGTTTAAATCCGACTTTGGTTAAAAGTGCTGTAAAATTTTGCGCAGATAACAAGTGAAAATCCTGCTCCAAGCGTTCAATCATCTTGCCACTTTGCACCATGCTTAACCCTGTCTGCTGTGCCAGCTTCTGCATAATTTTGATGTCTTGCTGATCTTCGGGTTGCATCAGGTCATAGGTCAATGCAAGACCGTTGGTTTTAAGACACTGATGGATAGCCTGAAAAAATCCGTTTTTTTCGGAATTTGGAATGAAATGAGCCACCAGAATGGCCAATGCGGCATCGAAAGTATCCGGCTGATTCAAATCTTGAATCGTGCTTTGGATGAATTGCACCCTTTGTCGATCTATAGAATTCAGATTTTTACTAGCCTGTTTCAGCATGGCTGCTGATGGATCAATTGCAGTAAAGGTCCAGTCTGGATGTTGCTCTAATAAATACGACAATTCATAACCTGTTCCGCAACCCACTATTAATATATGTGCGGTTTCTGGGAGTTCAGTGCTGAGAATTGCTTCAATCTGCTGATGCACCAGTTCATAACCGGGAATCATTTTACGGATATGATCGTCATAACTGGCGACCACGACTTCACTGTGAAAGTTTTTTGCCATATTTT
>DFCG01000163.1:0-14701 GCA_002367455.1 Acinetobacter sp. UBA3060
TATTTGATGATTTTTCTCTGGACGATGAGACAGATGAGGAGATTGATGTTGCATCAGCGTCTGAACCTTCTTCGGATGATTTTTTGGATGAAGACGAGCCAACTAGCATCACTGAGCCTGAATCTGTCCAGCCCGTAGTAATTCAGACCACCATTGAAGAAGTGCAGTCTAGTGATCAAATTATTTTTGATCCAAATGATGACAAAGGCTTATTTGGTTTTGATGAAATCGAGAGTACGCCAGAAGCACCTGCTACCAGCAACAGTTCGGATGATTTCCTGCTTGAAGAGTTTATTCCTGCAGATGCTGTCATCCCTACCGAGCCAGCACAAGACAGTATGCCTGCTGATGAGGAATTTAGTCTTGCTGCACCGGAATTGGAACTTTCACAGGATTCGACTGCTCAGCCTGCTCTTGAAAACACAGCTCCGGTTCAGCCAGTTGCACAGACAGCTTTGCTGGAAGATATTTCCCAAGATGTAAATACGCAGAATCTGATGCCACAGGATATTTTAAAAATACCTGAGCAAACCTTAGAAGGCGAGTGGAGCGTAGAAAAATGGGAATACTGGTTCCGTAATAGCCAGCTTTCTCCAGCGGTACAGGAACTGGCGCAGTATGGCATCATGACTGGTCAGATGAATGGCGAATCCGTTTTCCATATTCCTGAACAGTACCAGCAGTTGCTGACCCAGTTGCAACATCATCTGGAAGCTGCTTTGCAACAGCAATGGCCGCAAACCAATTTCCAGGTGAAATTTGAAAATGTGGACCAGTTAACGCCATATACCATGCAGCATCAGCGTAAGGCACGTGCCTTTAAACGTGCCGAAGAATTGTTACATGCTGAACTGGCAGTACGCAATCTGTTACAGCAGTTTGACGGTGAACTGCAAAATATTCAGCTGAAATAGGCTGGATTTTAAGTCACAACAAATCGCGATAAAGCATCCCGCATTTCGACTGGAATTGGGGTGCTTTTTCGTGTTTCACGATCAACAAATACATGGACGAAATTACCTTGCGCAGCGGCTGTATCCGAGTTGCGTTTAAAAATAGCCAGATCATAGCTGAGCGATGAATTTCCCATACTTTCAATGGCCACGCCTACTTCAATAATTTCCGGATAAGACAGTTCCTGATTAAATTGACAGTTGGAGCTGACCACCAGCCCAATCATCGGGGAATATTTAGGATCAAAATCAGCCTCCTGAATCAGCAGGGCATTGGCTGCGGTATCAAAATAACTGTAATAAGTCACATTGTTGACATGGCCGTACAGATCATTGTCTGCCCATCGGGTTTGAATGGGCAGGAAAAATGTATAGTGTTCGCGCTGTTTGATGGTGGCTTTTATCACTATTCAGTCCTCGGCTAGATAAGGCTTAGGTGGAAATTGATCTAGGCATAGATCGCCTGATAAATCTGATAAGCATCCTCCAGCTTGAGTTCACGGGGATTATTCTGCAACAGCCGGCTTTGTTGCATCGCATCTTTTGCCATGACCTGCAGCATATGTTCTGGAACATTCAACTGATTTAGTTTTAGAGTCAAACCGCTTTGCATCAGATGATTATTAAAATGATCAATAAATAGATCGGTCAGGCCATCATGACAACCTTTACTGCGGGGATCCAGCCAGGTCATTAATTCCGCATAGAGCTGTTTAGCCACTGGCGCATTAAACTTTAATACTTCAGTTAGAACCAGTGCATTGCTATGCCCGTGTGACAGGTGAAAATGTCCACCAAGCGGATAAGCCAGCGCATGTACAGCAGCGACCGGTGCATTGGCAAAGGCTTGTCCAGCCAGCATGGAACCAATCAGCATATTTTGACGCGCATCTAAATCATTGCCGTCTTGCAGCACGCGCTGCAGATTGGCATTCAGTAATCTTAAAGCCTGTTTGGCCAGCATATCCGAATAAGGGTTTTTCTTGTGTTTTGAGGTATAAGCTTCAATGGCATGCACCATGGCATCAATGCCGGTGGCGGCAGTGATCTGTGCCGGAAGATTTTGGGTAAAGGTTGCATCCAGAATGGCAATATCTGCATAGAGAATGGGCGCGACAATGCCAGTTTTGGTCGTTTCACCTGTGGTGACAATCGAAATCGGCGTCACTTCCGAACCTGTTCCAGCGGTGGTCGGTACCAGAATTAAAGCTAAACGCGGTCCGGTAGCATTATCAACGCCATACAGATCGGACAGTGTCTGATGCTGCTCGGGATGCGCCAAAATTGCAATGAGTTTGGCCACATCCATCGAGCTGCCACCACCAAAGCCCAGCACCACATCAATATTTTCCTGTTTTGCAAAAGCCGCCGCTTCAAGCACCACGGTATTGGGCGGATCGGCCTGAACATCCGAATAAATCACGTACTCCAGCTCGGCAGCTTCAATAATATCCAGAATCGGCAGATGTAATTGCTGCTTCAGCATCCCAGGATCAGTGACCAGCAGAAGACGGCGATAACGGCCATTTTTTAGGATTTTAAATAATTCCTGAATCGTGCCTAGTCCGGCAATGATATTGGGGACGGTTTGAAACTGAAAACGATTCATGGCGATATCCTTGATTTTTTTATTGCAAATACGAGATTATTCTATGGTTGTGAGATAGGAATCAGTATATAAATAACTTAACATAAGAATCCTTAAAATAAAGTAGCTCTGAGGTTGTTTATGTCATCCAGAACGCCATACAAGGTGTTATGTGTTTGTTTGGGAAATATTTGCCGCTCTCCCACGGCAGAAGTTGTACTCAGACATTATTGTGATGAACAGCAACTGAATATTGTGGTCGATTCTGCCGGAACCAGTAATTATCATCCGGGCAAGGCACCGGACTTGCGTAGCCAGAAGCATGCACTAAAACGTGGCTATGACCTTTCAGCACTTCGCGCACGTCAACTCATTCCACACGATTTTATTGATTATGATCTGATTCTGGCGATGGATCTGGAGAATTTATCCAATATCCAGGACATACAGCATCTGGCAGAAACTCGGTTTGGCCATGTACGTGCACGCGTGGCATTGATGAGTGAGCATGATCAGACCTATCCGAAACAGGCCTTACCCGATCCTTATTATGGCGAAGCGGATGGCTTTGAGCGGGTGCTTGATCAGTGTGAATCCAGCAGCCAGGCCTGGATTGAGATTTTTAAACAGAATTTACACAAGGTTTAAGCGATGCAGATTCAAACCCAGGTTCAACTTAAACCTTTTAATACTTTAAATTTAGAAGCGATTGCTTCGCACTATGCTCAGATTCAATCCACCGCTGATCTGCTAACTGCACTGGATTTTGCGGAACAGCAGCAACTCAATGTGCTGATCCTGTCAAGCGGCAGTAATATGTTGTTGCCGGAGCAGATTGATGCGCTAGTTCTGCATATGGATATTCAAGGCATTGAAATGCTGGATGCTGATGATCAGTCGCAACGTTTACGTGTAGGCGGCGGACAAGGCTGGCATGACTTTGTGCTCTGGACCACGGCACAAAGTTTATATGGCCTACAGAATCTGGCTTTAATTCCGGGTCGGGTCGGTGCATCGCCAGTACAGAATATTGGCGCTTATGGCGTTGAAGTCGGAGAATTTATCGATTCTGTTGAGGTCTATGACCGTCAGTTGAAACAGTTTGCTTCGATTCAGGCAGCAGATTGTCAGTTTGCCTATCGGCATAGTATTTTTAAAGATGATCCCAACCGTTATGTGATTACCCATGTGACTTTTAGATTACTTAAACAGCCAGATTTGAAACTGAATTATGGTGATCTGAAGACTGCGGTTGGTGATCAGCTCACAGCAGAAAACNNAAACAGGCGCTGGTGTTGGTGAATTATGGTCAAGCCTCTCTCACCGATGTCCGTAAAACGTATCGTGCAGTACAACAGTCAGTTTGGGAAAAATTTAGTCTAATGCTGGAGCCTGAACCTGTATTGTTCGATAAAAATGGCTTGATCCGTTCTCATCAGGAAGAGGAATAACATGAAAAACACCCATTGGATGGTACGTTTGCTACAAATTGTCACTGGACTGTTTGTGCTATGCGGCTGTCTACTGGTGTTGGTTTATACGCCTTTTTACTCAAAAATGATCGTCAAGGGCTTAAACCAGTTTGTCTCCTTAGAGCTAAATGAAGTCGCGGCTCAAAGCCAGAAAATGGCTGCACTCAGCGAACATGAAAATCTGGAACCTGGCTCTGATTTATGGATTGCCCGTCAGGCATATTTAAAGGTCATGGAACAGGATATCCAGCAAAATAACTCGGCCAACCTGATGCTGATTCAGGCACGTTATAAAGCACTGCAGCAGGTGATTGAAGAATATCAGCGCGAACAGCAAGATCAAAAAGCAGAGCAAAGTCCACCTGCTCAGGTGCCCTTATTGTCCTCACAGGAAGATGCAGAACCAGCCGATCCGACAGCCAATGTCCGGGAATTGCTGGAGTGGGACAGTAGTGAAAATAAGGAACGCATTGAGCAATATATGGAGTTTCTGACGACGCATCCACTTGAGCAGGGTGAAGCCAGTTCGGTACAGGAAACCGATGGAGAGGAAATCCAGCAGGACTTGGCTTTACTACAAGAGCAACAGCAGGCTAAACCGGCGAATAGCTCCCAACCTTATGCCATTGTGGTATTGGGTGGTGGCTTAACCCTAGATGACCAAGGCAAAGAGATCATCGTCAATAACTATACGCGACTACGTCTGGAAACTACGCTGGCAGTAGAGAAACATTATCAGTTGCCGATTGTTCTGAGTGGGGTCGAAGCGCCGTATATGCAGCGCTGGTTAAAAAATCATGGTGTCGATGCCAAATTACTGGAAGATCGCAGCATGAACACCTGTGAAAATACCCGTTTCAGTTCATTATTATTACAAAAGAAAGGTGGAGCGCCTACAGTGATTCTGATTACGGATCGTTATCATATGCCGCGTACCCGCCGTTTATTTGCGTTAAATGGCATACAAACCATTCCGGTAGAAGCACCGATGCCAACGCCATTGACACGGTGGCGTCCAAGTGCACAAAATTATGATCACAGTCGTCGTGCCAATTATGAAATGTTGGCGACCATGCGCGATATGTGGTTTGGATCCAGTGACTGTCGGGAGGTGCCATAATGTCTGATATCCCATTTTTAAATCCCATCATTCTGAAACAGCTGGATTTACCCATTCCGAGTCGGGATGTTACGCCTCAACTCTTGCCACCTTTAAACCTGAATCGTAGTGATGAACCGCCGATTGATCTGCAGTCCTATCGCAAGCTTTATGGTTTTGATTTACTGGACTGCAAACACTGGCAGGGCTATGTACAGATGCCTTTATTCAGGTTACATGTACAGGTGTTTGAGCCAAATCTGGAAAATACCCGCTTTGATAAGATTCAGGGAACCGCTTTTTTGCTGCATGGTTATCTGGAACATAGCGGCATTTATCAGCCCATTGTCAAAGAGCTTTTGGAACAGGGTTTTAGCGTATTAACCTATGATCTGCCGGGACATGGTCTGAGTGATGGTTCACCTGCCAGCATTCAGAATTTTGATCATTATCAGCAGGTTTTACATGCCGTACATCGTTATGTGCAGCACGCTTCACAATTACCTAAACCTTGGGTCGGCATCGGGCAGAGTACCGGCGGTGCGATCTGGATGCACCATTTACTGGAGTTTGCGGAACGTCGTGAAAATCCTTTTGTTGAACGAGTCTTATTGTTATCACCATTGATTCGTCCCGCTAAAACTGCCTGGTGGCATAATTCGGTCGGATTGGGCATTATTAGCCGAATCAAACGTGAAGTTCCCCGACATTTCAGACGCAATAACCATAATCCGGAGTTTTTGCGTTTTATCCGGCTTAAAGATCCATTACAACCGCGAATAATGGGCATGGACTGGATTTTAGCGATGTCACGCTGGATGCTGGAAATGGAAGCGCGTCCGGCTTGTCGTATTCCAGTCTGGCTGGCGCAGGGTGCACAGGATCAGACTGTCGACTGGCGTTATAATATCGAATTTATCCGGCGTAAATTCCGGCTCCAAACTTTGCTGATGCTAGAAGAAGGTTCGCATCAGTTAATCAATGAGCGTGCTGATATTCGTGCTGCACTCACGGGTTTGATTCCTGCCTTTTTACATGCACATGGCAGCAAAACTTATTATTGATAGATTGAAAATTGAATATTTAAAAAGGCATTTGAATTAAACGCCTTTTTTGATTTTAAATGCATCAAATTAAAATTTTTCTAATTGGGCCAAATTCCACATCCGGAAGTAGAAGTTCTCCTCATCTTTATTTTCACAGGACAATAATTCGCCTTCTTTCAGCCAGAAATGAATCTGCGCAAAGTTCTTTATTTCGTGATTATTCACGCGTTGTGCCAGATGATGCGCCTTAATAGCTGAAGGGTGTTTTAAACCTGCGGAAGCGATCAGTTCAGATAGGGCATGCAAGGTGTTTTTATGGAAATGAAACACCCGTTCTGCCTTGGTCGGCACATGTAAAGCTTTCTGGCGATCTTTATCCTGGGTGGTGACTCCGACAGGGCACTGGTTGGTATGACAACTTTGTGCCTGAATACAGCCTACTGCAAACATAAAACCACGGGCAGAGTTCACCCAATCCGCACCAATGGCAAGCGTACTGGCAATATCGAATGCACTAATAATTTTACCACTTGCACCAATTTTGATCTTATCTCTCAAACCTGCACCAACCAGGGTATTGTGTACAAACAGCAAACCTTCTCTTAATGGGGCACCAACATAGTCAATTAATTCAATGGGTGCAGCTCCCGTTCCACCTTCAGAGCCATCAACCACAATAAAATCTGGGTAAATCTGGGTATGTAACATAGCTTTGACCATGCTCATAAACTGCCACGGTTGACCCAGACACAGTTTAAATCCGACCGGTTTTCCGTTGGAAAGTTCACGTAATTTTTGTATGAAATGCATCATTTCAATCGGTGTGCTAAATGCCGGATGACTCGAAGGTGAAACACAATCATGATCACGGCTGATGCCTCGAATTTGGGCAATTTCTTCCGAAATTTTACTTTTAGGTAAAATACCGCCATGGCCAGGTTTTGCGCCTTGCGAAAGCTTGATTTCAATCATCTTTACTTGGGGTAGTTTGGCTTGTGCAGCAAAACGTTCCGGATCGAATTGTCCATCTAAAGTACGGCAGCCAAAATAACCACTGCCAATTTCCCAGACCAGATCACCGCCATATTCCAGATGGTAGGGACTGATACTGCCTTCGCCTGTATCATGGAAAAAATCACCTTTTTGAGCGCCGAGATTAAGTGCACGTATCGCATTGGCACTCATGCTGCCAAAGCTCATGGCTGAAATATTTAAAATAGAAGCTGAAAAGGGCTGGGTACATTGCTCATTTCCAATCAGGATACGAAAAGTCTGCGGATCAGCAACTTTGCAGGGCGTGATGGAATGACTAACAAAGCGGTAATTATCTTCATAGACATTCAGAATCGAGCCGAAAGGTTTATCAGAATTTTCATTTTTTGCCCGCTGATACACCAGACTGCGCTGCATACGGGAAAAAGGCAGTGCGTCCCGGTCGGCTTCAATAAAATACTGACGAATCTCGGGACGGAATTCCTCAAAGATAAAGCGGAAATGTCCCATAATGGGATAATTTTTCAGAATGGAATGCTTATTTTGTAGTACATCATACAAACCCAGCAAACTCAGCAGAATGCTCAGGATCCATAGGGTATTCACTAACGTTTGCGGCATAAAATAATAGATATAACGCGGTGAATAACCGATATGAAATGTAGTAAAAATTACTGCAATCAGAATGCAGGCAAACCAGACCGAATGGCGGGAAAAGAAAGTATTAAGCAGCTTGTGACGTACTAATTGAGCAGGGTTAGCCATTGTAAAATTAAGTCCCTATTTCTACTTCTATAGGGCTTTATGATGTGCAGAGCGAGATATCTTATACAAGCAGAGAATTGTTATTCGATTTTATAAACTTGCCGAAAATAGTATTAAGCCAAGCGATGAATCAGCAGCGATTACAGATAAATTTTGCGGAAAAAGTACTATAGAAAAATTCTGCAAAAGACATGCATTCTATTTATTTCACAAGTAAGGCGGATGACTTTATAGTCGGTTTATTCACTATATAGGAGTCTTAAACCATGACCAAAAAATCCATTCGCTTTAATGATGCTGAGCTGGCTTGCTCATGTCTCAGTCATTTTTAAATATTGATGTTTCATTCAAGCTGCATTTCGGGGTGTCAAAGAAAAGCAGATTGGCACAGCGGCAGATCACCACAACAAGAACAAAAATATAAGCATAATTCTCCAGTCCCCAATTTGGGGATTTTTTTATTCTGGAATACCTAAAAGAGTCTGGATGAAGCCTGTGTAGTTAAGGGTTTTCCTCATCCAGTTGAGCGACTGCATTGGCCACAATACTCGGTTCAATATGTTTAATCTTTTTACCAAAGCTACGCAGCCACCAGACCAGTTGAGAGGTAAATGGCACGGTAGCAGTGATCAGCGACATACCATCTTCCATTTTTTCAATTTTCTGGTCTTTACTGAGCTGGCTTTCCTCAAAGTAATGCGCATCCGACTCTGACATGCTGAGTTTAAGCGTGACATTTTCGGTGGGATGGTTGAAGTCCACCCGGAAGCCCAGTGCACCAGAATCAATATAATCATCAATATCGAAATTGACCGGATGCAAGGCACGTGAATTCAGCACGACGGCCGATTTAAAGCGGTGCAGTGCAAAGGTCTGGATATCCGATTTGTCATGACGGGTACACACCAGATAAATGATTGACCCTTTTTGTACCAATGCCAGAGGATTGAGAATATAGGTTTTTTCTTCGCTGTTATGACCACGGCCCTGATACACACATTCCAGNNGCCGGAACAATGCGTACGCGGTTAATCCATTGCCGAACATTGTTCTGGGAAGAAAGACTGCGTCGTGCCAGATCAAACCACGGATTCATTTCCTCGATCAGGCTCGGTGGCAGCAGATGTTTTAAATGTTCTTCGACCATCATGAAAGTGACCGCTTGCGAGCTGGTCATATGCGGCAAACTTTGCAGCGGCGCATCTGAACGCCAACGCCAGCCTTGCGGCGTGGTTTTACTGCTTTCAATCGGAAAGCGTTGAGCAATCTGATTCAGGTCGCGCTGAATGGTGCGCAGACTGATATCGATGCCTTCACGATTCAGGATTTCCTGTAATTCACGTGTTCCCATCCATTTGCCGGTAGAAAGGCGCGACAAGATTTGCCATTGGCGATACAGACTGTTTGAAGTTTCTTTTTCTTGTGCTGACATAATTTATTTTGCTGGCAATAAAGAAGAGGGAATCTAGGCTTAGCTTAACACAATAAAAAAACTCTGATTTTTTCGCAAGTCCCTCTGTGCAACATTTGTCCTACAATTCTAAAACAACTTGGTCGAAAATGGCATTGAGTTCAAAGGGCATTTATTAGATTAATGGTAATTGAAATACAGATGTCATGGCATGGATATTGCTTTGATTTAATTATAATAGATGATAATACGGGGGTTTGTATGCTTAAAGGAAATCAGGATACAAATGTGATTGAAACAATTGATAAATTTAGTTCCCAGAATATTGGAAAAAATTTTATAGACACTAAAACTATAGCGGTATCTACTACAACAAACCCACAACTTTTACTGCAGCAGTTGTCTTCAAAGTTCTTTAATGAAATGCAGGATGAGCATGTGCTGTCCAGTCAAGCAGGTCAAAGGCTGGAAGAATGGTTATCGCAACATACGCTGGATGAACTCAATGCACTGAATCAGGTAGCAAAAGAACATTTTTTACATCACGGTATTACCTTTACCGTTTATGGCGATGAAGAAGGTGTAGAGCGCACCATTCCCTACGACATCATTCCGCGAGTCATAGACCGGAAACAGTGGAATATGGTGGCTTTAGGTTCGGCACAACGGGTACGGGCGCTAAATTTATTCTTACATGATATTTATCATCAACAGGACATTTTAAAAGCCAATATCATTCCTGAGTTGCAGATTTTAACTCATGAGGCCTATCAGCCGCATATGTATCAACATAGCTTGAAAGGTGGGATTTATAGCCAGATTAGTGGAATCGATGTGATCCGTGATTCCAAGGGCGAGTTTTATGTCTTAGAAGATAATCTCAGAACGCCATCTGGCGTGTCTTATATGCTGGAATGCCGCAAGATCAGTGAAAAACTGATGCCAAAAGTATTCGAGCAGTCCAAGATTGCCGGAATCGAGCAATATCCACAATTATTGAAAGAAATCCTGATCGAAAATGCCTACGTCGACAAGCCATTTGTCGTGGTGCTGACCCCAGGACGTTTTAATAGCGCTTACTATGAACATGCCTTCCTTGCAAGGGAGATGGATGTGCCATTGGTAACATCACGTGACCTTTTTGTTGATGACTCGAAGGTTTATGTAAAAACCATACGTGGTCGCCAACGAGTCGATGTTATTTATAGACGGGTCGATGATGCGTTTCTTGATCCTTTATGCTTTAAACCGGATAGCACTTTGGGTGTCGCTGGCTTGATGTCAGCTTATTTGCAAAATAATGTTGTGATTGCCAATGCACCGGGAACCGGTGTGGCAGATGACAAATCGGTTTATCCATATGTCGACAAAATGATTCATTTTTATTTGGGCGAGCAGCCAATTCTAAAAAATGTTCCGACTTATCAATGTCGTAATTCTGAAGAATTAGACTATGTCGTGGCTCATCTGGATCAACTGGTGGTGAAAGAAGCGCAGGGTTCGGGCGGTTATGGCATGCTCATTGGACCACAAGCCTCTAAACAGCAAATTGAAACTTTCAGGGAGAAAATTTTAGCTGCGCCGCATTTATATATTGCGCAGCCAACTTTGGACTTATCGGTTAGTCCGACTTTGACCAATTTTGGTATTGCTGAACGTCATATCGACTTACGCCCATTTGTATTAAGTTCGCCTTATCGTACTGAAATCGTACAGGGTGGCTTGACCCGTGTGGCGATGCAGCCCGGCTCACTGGTGGTGAATTCATCACAAGGTGGCGGTATCAAAGATACCTGGGTAGTCGACAATTTACATTCATAAGATTCCAAAGAAGGAAAATGTCATGGTTTTGCTGAATAGCAATGCACAACATATTTTTTGGTTAGGGCGTTATTTATCTCGCACTCATTTTTTATGTGCGCGCTTTCCATTTTTAGAAGACGAAGCGGCAGTAGCGTATGCCCATGCCTTTTGTTTACCTGCCTTTGATGCCAGTTCCNNTAACGGAATGTGAAGATATTCTGGAAGCCGAATCTTCCGATATCTTCCTGTTTTTCAGTTTAGGGCAATGTGTCGAACAGCTCGATCACCAGTTACGTCTGGGTGAAGAAACCAGTACCACACTGTGCAAGATTGATTATGTGGTCAGAATTCTGGTAGAAATGGGCTGGAATGATCTGGAACAGTACTGGGAACAGTTGCGTACAGAACCGAACCGGATTCAGTTCTATCAGTTTAGCGACCATATCCATCAACTGTTTGAGGCAGATGTATGAAATTGATGGTGAATCACCAAACGCACTATATGTACACGGCCGAGGTGAGGAACAGTATTCAGTACATTAAAATGATGCCTTCGAGCAATGCGCATCAGCAGGTGCATTCCTGGGATATCAGTGTACCGGGTAATAAAGAAATCCGGAAAGATGCATTTCATAATCTGTGGATGACCTGTAGCCAGCGGGAACCTTATTATTCCCTGACTATCATGGCGCAAGGAATAGTCGAGCTAAATCCTGCGCATCAGAGTGGACTGAATGATTCAATCAATCCCAATCTTTTTCTACAGCCGACCGAATCAACCCAATGTAATGCAGCAATGAAAGACTTTGCACAACGTCATGTTCCTGCATTAACCCGTCAGCATTTGATTGGACTGGCACAGGCCTTGCTGGAGCATGTGCCTTATATTTCCAACAGTACTTCAGTGCAAGGCTCTGCAATAGATGCTTTTGAGTCCAGACAGGGCGTCTGTCAGGACCATAGTCATATTTTCATTGCCATGTGCAAATATCTAGGTTTACCTGCACGCTATGTTTCTGGTTATTTATATGCACAAAATGCTTCGCATCTGGCCAGTCACGCTTGGGCAGAGGTGTTTGTAGACCAGACATGGTATTGTTTTGATGTCAGTAATCTGTTGTTTACTCCAAGTTCACATGTTTATGTGGCGATTGGGCGGGATTACTGGGATGTGGCACCGGTACGCGGTGTCAGAGAAAAGGGCGGTGTGGAATCCATGCATTCCATCGTTCAAGTGCTAGGATGTTAATAAGGACGAATGAATGACGTATTGTTGTGCACTACGTTTAGAGCAAGGTATGCTTTTTATTAGTGATACCCGGACCAATGCCGGAGTAGATCACATTTCTGTATTTCGAAAGTTGTATACCTTTGGTATTCCTGGGGAACGTATGATCGTCATACAGGCATCCGGAAATCTGGCAACAACACAAGCCGTAATTGGGCATATCAAAAATCAGCTCGAACTGAAGCAGGAACCCAATATCTTGAGTCTGCACACCATGTTTGATGTCGCTGAGCTGGTAGGTAGTACGTTGAAAAAAGTGATTGCGAATGTTACGAGCGATATTTCGGAACAAAGCAATTACTATTGTAATCTGCTGGTCGGTGGGCAGCTTAAAGATCAGGATATGCAGCTTTATCATGTCTATCCGCAAGGGAACTTTATCTGTGCCACACGTGATACGCCGTATTTCCAGATTGGTGAAAGTAAATATGGCAAGCCGATCCTGGATCGTGCGCTGACTTATGATATGCCACTGGATGAAGCCTTGCGCTGTTCCCTGATTTCATTTGCATCGACCCTACGTTCCAATGTATCGGTTGGCATGCCCCTCGATGTGCTGGTCTATAAAAAAGACAGCCTGATCATGCCAAGAGGCAAGCGTATTGCTGAAGATGATGAGTATTTCACGTCAATAAGCCGGCAATGGTCAGAGACCTTGAAAAAAGGACTGGCAGAACTTCCGGTTCCCTCTAATGAGTATTTCTTATAANNAGTTAGCGCATGTACCAATTTTGTTACGCCAGTAAAAGTACTTCTCCCAAACCTGACTTACTCGAAGATTTGGCGAATATCCTGAAAGAAGCTCGTGATTTTAATTACCAGCATCAAGTCACGGGTGTACTGTATTTCGCAGATGGTCATTTTTTTCAATGTCTCGAAGGTGAATGTCCCACTTTAAAAAGTCTGCTGGTGGAGCGACTGAATAAAGATCCTCGCCATCAGGACATTAAACTATTTGAAACCAAGGAAATTGAATATCCAAGTTTCCCGGACTGGTCCATGAAATATATTTCCAAACGTAGTCAGATCCAGCAATTCTGTCGGGAAATGGGATTTGATGACTTTAATCCTTTTGCCTTTCAGCAAAGTCATGTCGATGCCTTATTAATGCAATTATGCATAGAGCAGGGCGAGGAACAAAAGTCAGCCTAAAGAAAAAGCCCAACATAGATTGGGCTTTTTTAACTCTTAAGATTAGATCAAACGACTTTGCGTTGTGGACGATTGCTCAGTCGGCATAATAGTTCATAACCAATCGTGCCATTGGCTGTCGCTACATCATCCACTAGACGGGTTTTACCCCAAAGTTCGACTTCTGTACCTAATTGCACATCTAGTCCTGTCACATCAATGGCAATCATATCCATGGCAACCCGGCCGATCACGCGAGTTTGCTGACCATTGATTGCGACATAGTTCTGTTTAGGGAAAGCACGTGGATAACCATCACCGTAGCCAATTGAAACAATGGCTAGCGTCATGTCTTGATTTGCGGTAAATGTCGAACCATAACCGACATGCTCACCTGCTTGAATATCATTCAAGGTAATAATTTCAGCTGTAAACGTCATGACCGGCTTTAAGTCCAGATCATGCACATCCCGGTCTGAAAAGGGCGTCGCACCGTAGAGCATGATCCCTGGACGCACATAGTCAAAATGCAATTCTGGATATTTATAGATTGCAGCCGAGTTACAGCAAGAGGCTAAAAGTGGGGCGCAGTCATTTTTAATTTCCAGGAATTGACGGATTTGTTCATCATTCAGTGGATGCTCGGCATCTGCATTGGCGAAGTGCATGGCAAGTACACAAGTAAAGCCTTCTGCTTTCAACTGATTGATCACGGTTTTAATCACATCAATCTTAAAACCTAGGCGGTTCATGCCGCTATTCAGTTTGACCCAGACTTTTAGACCTTTGGCGATATAGGCATCTTTATGTGCAATTAACCAGTCGACTTGAGCCTGTTGATGCACAATGACTTCAAGATTCTGTTCGATTACGATTGGCATTTCATCTGCAGAAAAAACACCTTCGATAAGCGTGATCGGCTGTAGATAGCCTAATTCACGAATTTCTAAGGCTTCTTGCAGGCAGGCGACACCAAAGGCATCGGTTTCGCTTAAGGCTGCTAAGCAGTCTTTAACTCCGTGTCCATAAGCATTGGCTTTTACCATACTGACGATTTTCGCGGTTGGGGCAAGTTGTTTGACACGGGCTAAATTATATTGCAGCGCAGCGCTGTCAATATAAACTGTAGCTTGGCGCACCCTAAATTACTCC